>NZ_JBVIMH010000006.1:0-50195 GCF_055579945.1 Kitasatospora sp. NPDC032150
TCTATCAGATCCCTCTGACCCGTCTTTCGCGCTTCCCGGCTTTCAGGAGGCTTTTCACCGGACCCGACCTGACGGCCCGTCCGACGTTTCAAACCTTAGCCGATCCCCGCTCCACAAAGCGAATCCCGGCCGCTATCCAGAAAAACACACAACAATTCGCACCGAGCCGCGACAAGGCGCGACCCAGCCCGAACAGAAGAAGTGGTGTTTCAGAGGATTGGCCACCTCGGGACCGTCCGCGCCGATGCGTGTCCGGTGCTCCCTGCCAGGCAGCTCGAAGAACTTTAGACCTCTGCTTCGGTCGAGTCAAGGAGCGGCTCGGGGCTCACGGCCGGCGGGACGTGGAAGGCGAGGACCGCGACGTCGTCGTCGTGCTCAGAGGTGACACCCATGGCTCGGAGCAGGCGGGCGCACACGATCTCCGGGTCGCCGATGGCGCCGCCGAGAGTGCGGGCCAGCAGGTCGAGGCCCTGGTCAATGTCCTCGTCGCGGCGTTCGACCAGGCCATCCGTATAGAGGACACCGGTCGTGCCGGGGAGGAGGCGGAGGGTGTGGGAGTGGTGGCTACCACCGCCGGTGCCCAGTGGTGGGCCGTTCTGCTCCTCGCCGCGCAGGACGGTGCCGTCGGGGCAGCGCAGCAGTAGGGGGAGGTGGCCGGCGGAGGCGTAGAGGAGGGTGCCGGGGGCCGGGTCCCAGACGGCGTAGGTGCAGGTGGCGATCTGGTTGGCGTCGATCTCCATGGCGAGGCCGTCGAGCAGGGTCATGACTTCGTGCGGCGGCAGGTCGAGCCGGGCGTAGGCACGGACCGCCGTACGCAGCTGGCCCATGACCGCGGCGGCGCGTAGGCCCCGGCCCATGACGTCACCGATGACGAGTGCGGTCCGACCACGTCCGAGGCCGATGACGTCGTACCAGTCGCCGCCGACCGCGGCGTCGGCTCCGCCGGGCTGGTAGGTGGCGGCGACCCGGAGGTCGGCGGGCTGTTCGAGTTTCTGCGGGAGCAGGCTGCGCTGCAGGGTGACCGCGGCCTCCCGCTGACGGCGCTCGGCCTCGCGGACGCGGCTGGCGGCCTGGACCTGGTCGGTGACTTCAGCGGCGAAGACCAGGACGCCGACCGGGGCCGGCCGCCCTTCCGGAGATGCCTTCGACTGGGATGTCCTCGCCGGGGACGCCTTCTCCTCTCCGCCGCCCAACGGTACGCAGGAGATGTTGTAGTAGCGGTTGCCGCTGAGGCCGAGGATGCAGCGGGCCTTGACGCTGCGCGGCCGACGGCTGCGGATGACCTGGTCCAGAAGTGGGAGCACCCCGAGCGCGGTGAGCTCGGGAAGGGCTTCGCAGGCCGGGAGTCCGTTGGCGCGCTCC
This sequence comes from Kitasatospora sp. NPDC032150, assembly GCF_055579945.1. Lineage (NCBI taxonomy): Bacteria > Bacillati > Actinomycetota > Actinomycetes > Kitasatosporales > Streptomycetaceae > Kitasatospora > Kitasatospora sp. NPDC032150. The sequence goes on from NZ_JBVIMH010000006.1 coordinate 1,363, forward strand.
CCGAAGAGCTCACGGTAGGCGCGGTTGGCGTAGCCGAGCTGGTGCTGCGGACCGTAGGTGACGGCGACCGGCGCGGGGAGCCGGGCGAGTACGTCCCGGAGGTCGTACAGGTCCTGGATGTCGCGCGGATCCAGCAGGCCGGGTGTCGCACTGGGGTCGCGGGGTGCCGGGACGGTGATCGGATCGCCGGGCGGGGTGGTGGGAGCGGCACGCCACGGGGCTCCGGTGAGCCGGGCGCTCCAGCGCATGAGGTTCAACTCGGCCGCTTCCTCGGTCAGTTTCCAGACGGACAATCACACTTCGTGCGTACATCGACACGCGTCGTGATGACGCGGTTGGGCAGATCCTGTCAGGCCGGGACCCGGTTTCGGAAGTCGTATGACCATTGCGGCGCGTACGGCCCGCCACGGGGCCGCCACACGAGAAGGGTGGCGCAGATCAGCAGACCGGTTCCGCCGCCGGTCGATCGCCGGCTCCGCCGACAGCGCGGCCGGAAATGTGAACGACGGACCGGTCCAACGGATCTACGGCCCGGGGCACGCCGATCGACTCGCCCGGCCGGGACCGGGTGCGGCGGAGCGGTCCGACCGGTCTCAGTGCTCCCGGAAGCCCGCCTCGAACTCCGCGCGCGGGTGCTCGATCGAACCGAGCGAGACCACTTCCCGGTTGAACAGGCCACCGAGCAGCCAGTCGGTCAGCACCCGCACGCGCCGGTCCAGGCTGGGCAGCCGCTGGAGATGGCGGGCCCGGTGCAGCCACCAGGCCCGACGGCCGGTGAGGTGGCCGCGTTTGGTGCGCGCGACGCCCCGGCGCAGGCCGAGAGAGGTCGAGCAGTCCTGGCGGGCTGGCCGGTAGGGCTGCTGCGGACGGCCGGCGAGCGCGGCGGCGAGGTTCGCAGCCAGCAGCTCGGCCTGCGCCATCGCGTGCTGGGCGTTGGGGGCGCAGGGTTCCCCGACCGCAAGGTCGACGGTGCGGTCGGCGGGGGCGCCGACGGCGGAAGCCGGCACGGCCGCGCAGTCGCCCGCGGCCCAGGCGTCCGGGAGCGGGGTGCCGTCGGAGCCGGTGATCTGGAGCGTGGGCAGGCAGCGGACCCGTCCCACGGCGTCCAGCGGGAGGTCGGTCTCGCGGAGGAACGGCGCCGGCCGGACGCCAGCCGTCCAGACCAGGGTGCGGGCGGCGAAGCGGCTGCCGTCGGAGAGGGTCATCACCCGGTCCGCGGCGGAGTCGAGGGTGGTGCCCAGGTGTACGTCGACGCTCCGGTCGCGCAGTTCGGCGAGGGTGTGGGCGGCCAGTTCCGGGGACTCCTCGGGGAGGATCCGGTCGGTCGCCTCGACCAGCACCCAACGCAGGTCCTCGACGGCCAGGTTGTGGTAGGCCTTGACGGCGTAGCGGGCCATGTCCTCCAGCTCGGCGATCGCGCCGACGCCCGCGTACCCCGCGCCGACGAAGACGAAGGTGAGCGCCGCCTGGCGGAGGGCCGGGTCCCGGGTGGAGGAGGCGAGGTCGAGCTGTTCCAGCACGTGGTTGCGCAGGCTGACGGCCTCTCCGACGGTGGCGAAGCCGAGGCCGTGCTCGGCGAGGCCCGGGACGGGCGCGGTGCGGGAGACCGCACCGGGCGCCACCACCAGCAGGTCGTAGGCGAGTTCGGCGGGAGCGCCGTGCTCGCCGCGTGCGGCGGTGTCGATCCAGGCCCGGCGCGCGGCGTGTTCGATCCGGGTGACCCGGGCGGTGAGGACCCGGCAGTGCGGCAGCAGCCGACGGAGCGGTACGACCACGTGCCTCGGGTCGATGGAGCCGGCCGCGACCTCCGCCAGCAGCGGATGGTAGGTCAGATAGGGTTCCGGCTCGACCACGGTGATCTCTGCCCGGCGGTCGTTGAGTTGGGGCCTGAGCAGCTGCTGGAGACGGAGTGCGGCGGACGTTCCGGCGCAACCGCCGCCGACGATCAGGATCCTGATGAGGACACCTCCTGCCGATTGGCTGCCGATGTGACCTGATTCCCCGATCCATGACGCCCTGTGGGGAGGGTTTTGTCCACAGGCCGTGCCGGAAGTGGTACGGAATGCTCCGTTACGGATGGGCGAGATCTGTCCTGGCATCCGGTTTTAGGGCCACTTCTCCCCCGAACTTCCTTGAACTATGGTCGGATTGTGCGCCAGCCCGGAATCGGCCGACGCCAACCACCGTGATGGCCGACTGCGTCAGGGCCAACCGGGGAAGGGTGATCCAGGAAGGCCGCCCTGTCCCGGGCGGCGGAACTGCGCGCACCGGGGGGTGCGAACTGGCCAGGCAGCGACGCCCGATGCCGGGCGCCTGCGGGGGGAGGTTTTGGGATGACGGATCAGGAACGAGTGCTCGGCCACCAGGTGGCGCCGGGAACCGGGGACGGCAGCGGCGGTCTCGACGGCACCGGTGGTCTCGGCGGAATCTCTTCGGGCTGGGCCGGCCTGCACAGCGCCGGGCAGGACCCTGGCGGTAGCGGTGCACCGGACGGCCCCGGAGGGCTCGGCACGGCCAGCGGTGTCGTGCCCGAGCAGCGCGGGCCCGGCGCACGCGAGTTGTGCGGCTCCGCCGCGCACGGCGTACAGGGCGCATACGGTACGCAGGGCGCGTACGGCGCAAATGACACCACAAGCGCCCCGGGCGTACACGGCGGTTACGGCGCATCCGAGGACTCACCGCGCGCCGGCGCCCCCTCCCGGCTACGGGTGGACGCCCGCCGGAACCTGGAGAGCGTGCTGCGCGCGGCCCGCCAGGTCTTCGGCGAACTCGGCTATGACGCACCGATGGAGGAGGTCGCCCGGCGGGCGGGGGTCGGGGTCGGCACGGTGTACCGGCGGTTCCCGAGCAAGGAGGTGCTGGTCCAGCGGATCGCGGCCGAGGAGGTCACGTGGCTGACCGAGCAGGCGCGCGAGTCGCTGTACGGGAGCGCCGGGCCGTGGGAGGCACTGGCCGGCTACCTGGCGCGAGCGGTCGGTTCGGGCGCCGGCCGGCTGCTGCCGCCCTCGGCGTTCCGCTACGCGGAGGAGCTCGGCAAGTCACCCGCACCGCACGCGTCCGAGCAGCGGCTGCCCGAGCACACCGCGCCGGAGCAGTACTTCGCCGAACAGCGGCTCGGCACCCCGGGCTTCCCGCCCCCGCAGGGCATCGAGGCAGCGCACCCGGGACCGGACGGGTTCGGGACGAAGGGCTTCGGAACGCAGAGCCCGGTCCGGCCGGGCTTCGGTGCTCAGGGCGGCGGCGAGCGCCGCGTCGGGGAGTTCGGGTTCACGGAGCCGTGGGTGCCCGAGCAGCGCGCGGCGGAGGCCGATGCCCACCCGGCCCACGACGCCGACCCCAGGCTGCTGTTGCACCTGCTGGCGGCGCTGGTCGCACGGGCCGGTGCGGCGGGTGAACTGCGGCCCGGAGTCACGGTGTCGGACGTGGTGCTGGTGCTGACCGCAGCCGTACCGGTGCATGTGAGCCAGGGCCATCCGGCCCCGGGCGCGGCGGCCCTCTCCGGCGGTCTCGGCTCCGGCGGTCTCGGCTCCGGCGGTCTCGGCTCCGGCGGTCTCGGGTCCGCAGGTGAGCGCGGCACCGGCGCGCGCGAGCCGGACGGCCGGGCGGCCGGGGAGTTGACGGAGGATTCCCCAGGTGACCGGCTGCTGCAAATCCTGTTGAACGGTCTACGGGCCCGCTGACACGCCACAGTTCCTACCCGAACACACCCACCGAAGGCGGCCCGGAACGGTGGGGCGCGGACGGTCGGCTACCGGTGGCCGCCGCACTATGCCATTCTTTGGCCGTGGTTGGAGCCATTGTCCCGTTGCGTACAGTTCGCCCGACTGTGGGTGACCAGGATGCGCCCTCGGATCAGCGCACCGTTCCCTGCGGTCGCGCCGGGGGGCACGGCTCACCGAACGGCGGCTCGCCGAGCGATGGCGGCGTCCGCGCCCTGGGCCGTGCCGAGCGCTGGAGGCCGCGTTGAGCGCCGAGGAGCAGAACGACCACGGCTACGGCCTCGACCTGCCGGGGCAGCCGTCGCAGCAGACCCCGCCCCAGTCGTCCCAGCCGCCCCAGGTGCCGAAGCCGGCACCGGAGCAGACGCCGCATCAACAGACTGGCCGGGTACCCGGCCATGGGGTCGGCGAGGTCCCGGACCAGGCCGGTGCGCCGATCCGGGAGTCGCTCTCCGGGCGAGTGCCCGGACAGGCACCGGCCGGGCAGGGCGGCGTCACCCCGGAGGCCTTCGTCGCCGGCGGCCGGGACCGGCGCACGCCCGCGGACGGTGTCACCCGCGCCGTGGTACCGGCCCCCGCCGACCCGGTGGACGGTGAACGGCCGCCCTCTGACGCCGAATTGACCACCCTGGTACGGGCCGGCGACGACGGCGCGTACCAGGAGATCTACCGGCGGCACGCCGACGCGGTGCGCCGCTACGCCCGGACCTGCTGCCGCGACAACTTCACCGCCGAGGACCTGGCGGGAGAGGCCTTCGCCCGCACCCTGCAGGCCCTGCGCTCGGGCAAGGGCCCGGACTTCGCGGTCCGCGCCTACCTCCTGACGGCGGTCCGGAACGTCGCCACCGCCTGGGCGCGCAGCGAGCGGCGCGAGCAACTCGTCGACGACTTCGGCGCGTTCGCACAGACCTCCCCCGCCACCGTGGACCTCGACCTGGCCGACCCCGGCGCGGACGCCTGGGCGATGGCGATGGCCGACCAGCGGATGGTCATGCAGGCCTTCGTCGGACTCCCCGAGGACGACCGGGTGGTGCTCTGGCACACCGAGGTCGAGCGCGAGTCCCCGAAGACCGTCGCGGTGATGCTCGGCAAGACCGCCAACGCCACGGCGGTCCAGGCACACCGGGCCCGCGACCGGCTGGCCGCCGCCTTCCTGCAGGCGCATGTGTCGGGCAGCCAGACCCGGGACTGCGAGACGTACGCCAGCCGGCTCGGCGCGTACGCCCGCGGATCGCTGCGCAAGCGGGGCGCGGCGGAGGTGGGCAGGCACGTCCGGGAGTGCGACCGCTGCACGGCCGCCTACCTCGAACTGACCGAGATCAACACCGGGCTGCGGGCGATCCTGCCCGGCGGCGTACTGGTCTGGGTCGGGGCCGGGTACTTCACGGCGGCCGCGGCCGCGGTCGGCCTGGGCGCCGCCGGTGCGGCGACGGTGGCCGGCGGCGCTGCGGCCGGTGGTGGGGCCGGCACGGGGGCGGCGGGTACCTCGGGCGCAGCCGGAGCCGGTGGTGCCGCGGGCACCGCCGGGGCCGGCGGGACGTCAGGAGGCGGCGGAGGCGGCGGGGCTGCCGCCGGTGAGGGCCTCGGGGTGGTCGCCAAGGCGGGCATCGCCGCCGGGGTCGCGGTGGCCGCGGCCGCGGTGGCCGCCTACGCGCTGACCGACTCGCCCACGCCGAAGGAGCCCAAGGCCGCGCCGGCGGTCTCCTCGCCCGCGCGTCCGCCTGCGGCACCCAAGCCGAGCCCGACGCCGTCCGGCACTCCCTCGGCCCCGCCGGCGCCGGAGTCCACGCCCGCCCCCGTCCCCAGCCGGAAGGCGGCGGAACCCACGCCCCGGCCGAGCCGGGCCGCCGTCGCGACGCCGGCTCCCGGACCGAGCGTGGAGCGGTCGCCGAGCCCGCAGCGGCCGGCGTCGCCCACCCCGGCACCGTCCGTCCGACCGACCACGCCCCCGGAGGCACCGGAACCGACTCCGACTCCGACTCCGACTCCGGCTCCGACCGTCGAGCCGTCACCGCCGCCGTCGACCGACTTCTGGGTGAACGACCTCCCGTTCAGCCAGGGTTCGGACCGCCGGCCGTCGGCCGAGCCGAGCATCCGGGACGGCGCGACCGACTGGGTCTGGCAGCGCGACCAGGTCTGGATCAGCGGTCAGCGCTACCGGCACGGGCTGAGCATGCACCCGTTCTCGACGGTGACCGTGGACCTCAACCGCGGCTGCTCGTCCTTCCGGGCCGTCGCCGGTCTGGACGACCTCACCGCGCGGTTCGGGAAGGTCGTCTTCAGCGTCCAGGACCCGGACGGTACGACGCTGTGGCGCTCGGCCGAGTTCGCGCAGGGCGACGACCCCGTCCCGGTACGGGTCCCGCTGGACGGCCGGCGGACGATCCGGCTGGTGGTCACCCCGGTGCACGACGGCTGGGGGCTGCTCACCCTGGCGGACTGGGCCGACGCGCGGTTCAGCTGCGGCTGAGCACCCGGTCGGCCGTCAGATCGCGCAGGTGCCGTCCGCGCAGTCGGCAGTCCCGGCGGCATCCGACCGGGGCTGCACGGCCTCGGCGACGGCCTGCTCGGCAGCCTGCCCGGCCATCTGCTCCGTGACCTGCTCCAGGACCCGGAGGAAGGTGGACGCCTCCTGGCCGCCCTGGACGGCCCACCTGCCCTCGAAGACGAAGGTGGGCACGGCGGTGATACCGAGTGCACGGGCCTCGGCGAGCTGGGCGCGGACCTCGGCGGCGCCCTCGTCCCCCGCCAGGTAGGCGGACACCCGGGCACCGTCCAGGCCGGTTGCGACGGCGATCTCGGTGAGCCGCTCCCGGTCACCGACGTCCACGCCGTCGCTGAAGTGCGCCTTCAGCAGGCTCTCCTTGAGCTCGGCCTGCTTGCGGGCGCCGTACTCGGTCTCGGCCAGGTGCAGCAGCCGGTGGGCGAGGAAGGTGTTGACGTGCAGCGCGGCATCGAAGTCGTAGTCGATGCCGTCCGCCTTGCCGAGCTCGGTGACCCGCGCGTCCATCGCGACCGACTGCGGGCCGTAGCGCTCGGCCAGCCAGGCGCGGTGCCCGGTCGCCTGCTCGGGAGCGTCCGGAACCAGCTGGTACGGGCGGAAGACCACCTCGACCTCGTCCCCGCCCGGGAAGCGGTCGAGGGCCTGCTCGAAACGGCGCTTGCCGATGAAACACCAGGGGCAGGCGATGTCCGAGTAGATCTCGACCTTCATGACGTACGGCTCCTGTCGCGGGGCGGGGCTTGACCGAAACGGGTGAACCATCCGTGACCTGCGGGAATTCCCGCCCACTCCGGGAGTGTCCGGGAACCAGCGGGGCACGGGCGTCAGCGCGCCGGCGGCGCCGGGACCACCAGGACCGGGCAGGCCGCGTGGTGGACGGCCGCCGTACTCACCGATCCGAGCAGCAGCCGGGGGAAAGCGCCGTTCCCCCGGGCGCCGACCACCAGGGTGTGCTGGCCCGGGGTGCAGGACAGCAGTACCTCGATCACGCTGCCGAGCACCACGTGCAGCGAGAGCGCCCCCGTGTAGGGCCGGGTACGGGCCGCCTGGACGGTGGCGACGGACCTGCGCAGCCCGTCGGCCGTGCTGGCGGTCAGCCGCGTGACGCTCTCCCGCACCAGGTCGGCCATGCCCGGCGGGTAGCCGCCCGGGGACGGGTCGGCCACCGCCAGGACGTACAGCGGCAGGCCGAACAACTGCGCCTCCGTCATCGCGCGGTCCAGCGCCCAGAGCGAGCCGTCCGAGCCGTCGCAGGCGGCCAGCACACCGGGCGGATCGGCGGTGGGGGGCGCACCGAGCACCGGGAGGGGTTCGGGCACGCGGGCCTCCTCTGACGGGTTCCTCCATCATGCTCGACCGCCGCGAAGCCGGACGGAAGCACCCACCGGGGACTAGAAGGGGTATGCCGTCGAGCCGGGGGACCGGTGCCACGCTCCCGACGGCCCCCGCCTGCGGGGTGTGCCGTGCCGGTCGGTCAGGTCCGGTCAGGCCGGGCGCGGCAGGGCGGGCCGGTCGGGCTGGGGGAGGCCGGTCCAGCTGGAGCCGTGGCGGCGGGCGTGGACGCGGCGCAACCAGAGTTCGGTGGCCACCAGCTCGGCGAGGCCGGCCAGGGTGCCGGGCGGGAGGTCGGCCGACGGGTCGGCGGCGCGGGCGAGCGCGGCCCGGACGGCGGGCAGGTCGATCAGGCCGGCCTCGGCGAGCAGCGGGCTCTGGAAGAGTTCGCTGATCCCGTCGGCGGCCTGGCGCAGGCCGGTGCGGGCCGCGCCGGTTCGGTCCGGGCGCGGTCCCCGGCCCCAGTCGGCCGGCAGGTCGGTGCGGCCCGCGCCGGCCAGGACGGATCGCAGCAGGGCGTGCCGTGCGCCGGGCTGCAGCCGTATCCGGTCGGGCAGCAGCCGGGCGGCCCGCACGACCTGGTTGTCCAGGAAGGGCGCGTGCAGCCGCTGCCCGTGCTGTTCGGCGGCCTGCAGCAGGGTGCGGTACCCGGCGGCGTGCCGGTGCAGGGCGAGCCTGGCACGGCGGGCGCCGGGCTGTTCGGTGGGCACCGGGCCCCGGGCGGCGAGCCGCAGGCGCTGCGCGACGGCGGAGAGGGCGTCGTCGGAGAGGAAGCGTGCGGCCGGACCAGGGACGCACCAGGCGAGGTCGGCGGCCGAGCTCTCGCCTGCCGTCCGGCCCCGCCGGGCGGGGCGGCGGGCGACCAGCCGGACCGCGATGTCGTCGAGGGCCTCGGCGTACTGGGCCCTGGCCAGCCGGTGCGCGGCGCGCAGCACGCCGACGGGTGTGCGGACGGCGCCGTCGAAGGCGCCCGCGGTGGCGAGGTCGGTCCCGGCCAGTGCGGCCACCGGGGAGAGCAGTTCGCGGGAGCGACCGTCCCTGACCAGGTCGGCGAGCCGGGCCGGGTGGCCGTCGAGGACGTGCCGGGCGCCGTAGCCGGTGAGGTGGTCTGCGCCGCCGAGGCTGAACCGGCCGTCGAGGCGGGCGGTGGCGATCAGGGCGGGCCCGGGTTCGTCGGTGAGCGGTCCCGGCGGCGGGTCGCCGGGACCGGGCGGTGCGGTGGAGCCCGTCGGCTCGGCGCAGCCTGCCGTGGGTCCGGTGAGTCCGGCGTACGGGAGCACCGGGGGCAGCACGACATGGCGCAGGCGCGGGGCCTCCACCGCGAGCGCCACCTTGTGGTCGCCCACGCCGGTGCCTGCGCCCGCGCTCGTGCCGTCGGCCCCATCGGCCCCGTCGAGGCCGTCCTCGGCGACCGTGACGGCGGTGAGCGGTTCGCCACCGGGCTGCTCCCCGGCCTGCCGGCGGCTCACCGCGGCCGCCGGGCGGGCCCAGGAGCCCTTGACCGCGCCGCTCCGCGCGGCGGCAGCCGGGCGGGAGGGCCCAGGTCCGGCGGGGGCCGCGGAGGGCCCGATCGGTACGGCGGCGGCGAGCAGTGCGACGGTCGCGGAGGCGGTGCCGTACGAGAGGTCCACGCCGAGCCGGGGGCGGTCGCCGGGAGGTGTCGAGGTGCGTACCCGGCAGCGGACGGACTCCAGCAGCGCGCGGGTGAGTTCGCGCACTGCCGGTGCCTCCTCGCGCCGTCCGGGGGCGGGTTCCGGCTCGTACGGGGCGGTGTGGGGCCGCCCGCCGCGGATGCCCAGCACGTGGCCGGGCGGGACGCGTTGCACGCCCAGGTAGGGGGTGCTCGTACCGAGCGCCTCGGGCGATTCCGGGCAGGCCAACCGGGCGGCGAGGTGGCCGGTGTCGATCGGAGCGCCGATCAGGTCGGCGAGGGGGAGAGCGGCGGTGGCGTACGCCGTCCCGCCGTACCAGGGCGCGTGGAACACCGGGAGTGCGCCGGCGAGGTCGGTGAGCACCAGGGTGCTGCGGGTGCCGGTGCGCAGCACCACGGTGTAGCTGCCGGGCCAGCTGGTGAGGTGGCGGACCGCGCCGCCGCGGGCGGCGGCCAGGCCGGCGGCGAGTTCGGCGTCGGAGGCGGCGCAGTGGCCGACGACCGCGAGACGGGTGGTGGCCGGGGTGTCCTCCTCGGTGGCCTCGGGTGCGCTCGGAGCACTGGTGACCACGACCGGCGCGCCGGGCCTGAGGGTGACCAGGCGGATCTCCTCGGGACGCCAGTCGCCAACCGCCCAGAGCGGGTTGGGCCCGGACCAGAGGGTGGTGGCAGCCAGCGGACGGACGACACTCGGGGGCGCGGAGGCCGCGGTGTGTGCCGTGGCGGCAGGCGGGAGAACGGGAGTTGAGGGTATGCCCGTTCCTGATGCGCCAACGGACGTGCGTGCCGTGGAACGCGCCTGCGTTCCGCTACCGGGTGCCTGGCGCACGCCACGTACCGCGGCAGCGCTCACCGTGGACGCGCTCCCGCTCCAGCCCGTGAGCCACCGCATCACGCCTCCGCCTGACGAGGAACCAGGTACGCCGTTCCACCGCCAGACGTCGACGCACCGTCTGGAGAACATGGTGCCACCGGATCCATCCGGGTTGGCCGCCGTCGCCCGCAGAACACCCTGGAGCGGGACGTGGGGCCTGTCCGAAAGGGACGGGGAGCGGGCCGGGCCTCCCCCTCCGTGGCCCGGAACCGCCCTCGCGCGGCCTTCTGGCATGGACATCGACGGATGGCCGAAAGGCGTCGCACTGCCCGGGAGGGCATCCGCATGCCCTCCCGGACCCACCACCGCCCGCGGGGATGGAGGCGGCGGCGTCCCCCGGCCCGCCGGGTCCTCGACGACGGGCCGACCCACGGACACCAGCGAATCGCCCACCTGCCGCTCCGGCCAAGGGGCACAGCCGGGCGCACGTCTGCACAGGACCGGAGCACGGCGATCCGCGGCGTGCGGCCCCCGGTGCCGGGCCTGCGGCGGGCCGCCCCGGAACCGCCGCCGACAGTGCGTGATCCCGCCATCCGGAATGCAGGCTCTTAACCCTCGGAACCCGGACGACTACTCTAGGTGCAAGCACCGTCCAGGCTCAGTGCACCGCTTTTCCGCACCCCGAGCGGACTTCACCACGCCGCGTCGGCCCCACCCACCGCCGCGGCCGACGGAAGTCGCCCCCGAGCCACCCCGGCACCGCGGCAACCGCACCGCCGGGAGCACCATCGAGGAGCCGCCCGAGTACCGCCCGCACGGCGCCGGTTGACCGGCGGGGAGCACCGGGCACTACTGAAGTACCACCGAAGCACACCGCGAAAAACCACCGAAGCCCAGCCGCCGCACGACGCCGCCAGGGGGTGCCGCCGCCACCATGACCATCAGCTCACGAGGGCCGAACGAACGGCTCGGCGCGCTCCTCACCCTCGCCCAGATCAGCAACGCCGGCCTCGCGCGCCGGGTCAACGACCTCGGCGCGCAACGCGGACTGACGCTTCGCTACGACAAGACCTCGGTCGCCCGCTGGGTCGGCAAGGGCATGATCCCGCAGGGCCCGGTACCGCATCTGATCGCCTCCGCGATCGGCAGCAAGCTCGGCCGCCCCGTCCCGCTCGACGAGATCGGCCTGGGCGACACCGACCCGACCCCCGAACTCGGCCTCGCTTTCCCGCGCGAGGTGCCGGAGGCGGTGCGCTCCGCCACGGACCTGTGGCGGGTCGACCTGGACCTGCGTCGCGGCCCCGGCGGCGGCCGGTGGAGCGACAGCCTGGCCGGAACCTTCTCGGTCGCCGCGTACGCCACCCCGGTCTCGCGCTGGCTGATCACCCCGGCCGACGGCTCGGTGGCCCGCGAGGCGCGGACCCCGGACCTGACCGGCTACCGGGTGGGCCACTCGGACGCCGCCAAACTGCGCGAGGCGGCCCAGGAGGCCCGTCGCTGGGACTCCAAGTACGGCGGCGGCGACTGGCGTTCCTCGATGGTGCCGGAGTGCCTGCGGGTGGAGGCGGCGCCGCTGCTGCTGGCCTCGTACAGCGACGCGGTCGGGCGGGCGCTGTTCGGCGCGACGGCCGAACTCACCCGGCTGGCCGGGTGGATGGCCTTCGACACCGGCCAGCACGAGGCCGCCCAGCGGTACTACATCCAGGCGCTGCGGCTCGCCCGCGCGGCGGCCGACGTCCCGCTCGGCGGCTACGTGCTGGCCTCGATGAGCCTGCAGGCCAGCTACCGGGGCTTCGCCGAGGAGGCGGTGGACCTGGCCCAGGCCGCGTTGGAGCGGAACCGGGGGCTGGCGACCGCCCGCACCATGAGCTTCTTCCATCTGGTGGAGGCACGGGCCCAGGCGAAGAGCCGCAACGCGCAGGCGTGTGCGACCGCGCTCGCAGCGGCGGAGGGCGCACTCGAACGCTCGCGCTCCGGTGATCCCGATCCGGCGTGGATCGACTTCTACGCCTACGACCGGCTGGCCGCCGACGCCGCCGAGTGCTTCCGCGATCTCGGAGTCCCTTCCAAGGTCCGGCAGTTCACCCGCGAGGCGCTGGCCCGTCCGACCGAGGGCTTCGTCCGCTCCCATGGCCTGCGGCTGGTGGTCTCGGCGATGGCCGAGGCCGAGGCGGGCGACCTGGACGCCGCCGTCGCCGCCGGCGAACGCGCGGTCGAGGTGGCCGGCCGGATCTCCTCGCAGCGCAGCCGCGACTACGTGGCGGAGCTGCTGCGCCACCTCGAACCGTTCCAGGACGAGCGCAGGGTGCGGGAGTTGGCCGAGCGGGCGCGACTGGTGCTGGTGGCGCCGGCGTAGTGTCGTGTTTACGGGAACAACTCGGCTTGCTTATCAGACTCTGGTCGACCGCTCGGGTTCGATGTTCGACCGGCCGAGCGCCCAGACCCAGCTCAACCGGGCCGACTCGGCGGCGATCTTCGGCACCGCGTTCAAGATCCGGGCCGAGCGGGCCGACCTGGTGGAGTTCGGCAGCACCAGCCGACCGGTCGAGGTGCGGCGCGGCGAGCCGGACGTCCGGGTGCTGGAGCGGTTCCACAGCCTCGGCGGCACCAACACCGCCGAAGCCGTCGCCGAGCACTACGCGGGCCACGACCGGGTGGTGGTGATCACCGACGAGCAGGCGTACGGCAGTTGGGGCGGCGACCCGCTGGCTCCCGTGCCCGACGAGGTCCCGCTCTACACCTGGAACCTCGCCGGTTACGCCACCGGCCACGGCCCGTCCGGGACGGGCAACCGGCGCACCTTCGGCGGGCTCAGCGACGCGGCGTTCCGGCTGATCCCGCTACTCCAGGCCGGCCGCGACGCCGACTGGCCGTGGCTCCAGGCCTAGGCACATCGGGACACCCTCCGAGGCACACCCGGACGCTCCCCGAGGGCAGCGGGGCCGGGAGCCGCACGGCTCCCGCCCCCCTGGTGATCGCCCGCCGCCCCTGGGAACATCGCTGCCACGGGCACCTGGGCGGCGGGTGCCGGGGGAGGAAGAAGGTGCTGCTGTGGCGTACGACTTCGATGTGACGGTGGTGGGCGGCGGGATCGTCGGACTGTCCACCGTGTACGCGCTCACCCGGCAACGGCCGGATCTGCGGGTACTGCTGCTGGAGAAGGAACCCGGCTTCGCCGCCCACCAGACCGGTCGCAACAGCGGGGTCATCCACAGCGGCGTGTACTACCGGCCCGGCTCGCTGAAGGCCAGGTACGCCACCCTGGGCGCCGCGGAGATGGTGGAGTTCTGCCGTGCGCAGGGCCTCCCCTACGAGGTCACCGGCAAGCTGATCGTGGCCACCGGACGCGAGGAGCTGCCCCGGCTGCACGCCCTGGCGCGGCGCGGCCGGGAGAACGGCATCCCGGTCACCGAACTGGACGCCGCCGGGATCACCGCGTACGAGCCCGAGGTGACCGGCATCGCGGCGCTGCGGATCGGCACCACCGGCATCTGCGACTTCCCGGCGGTCGCCCGGCGGTACGCGGCGCTCGCCGAGGAGGCGGGCGCGGTGCTGCGCACCGGCTGCGGGCTGGAGGGGGTCGAGCGGCGCACGGACGGGATCGCCGTACAGATCGAAGGCGGTGCGGAACTGCGCACCGCGGTGCTGGTCAACTGCGCCGGGCTGCACAGCGACCGGATCGCGCGGATGGCCGGGGACGACCCCGGGGCGCGGATCATCCCGTTCCGCGGCGAGTACTACGAACTCACCAAGGAGCGGCGGGAGTTGGTCCGGGGACTGGTGTACCCGGTGCCCGATCCGGCGTTCCCCTTCCTCGGCGTGCACCTCACCAGGGGTGTGCACGGCGACGTCCACGTCGGCCCCAACGCCGTCCCCGCGCTGGCCCGCGAGGGTTACGACTGGCGGACGGTCCGGCCGCGCGACCTCGCCGAGACGGTCCGCTTCCCCGGCACCTGGCAGATCGCGCGCCGGCACTGGCGGTACGAGCTCGGTGAACTGCACCGCTCGCTCTCCAAGCGGGCGTTCACGGCCGCCGTGCAGCGGCTGCTTCCGGCGGTCACGGCGTCCGACCTGGTGCCGACCACGGCCGGGGTGCGGGCGCAGGCGGTGGCCGGGGACGGCTCACTGCTGGACGACTTCGCCTTCGCCGGCTTCGACCCGGACGACCCGTCCTCGCCCCGGCGCACCGTCCATGTGCTCAACGCGCCCTCGCCGGCCGCCACCGCCTCGCTGCCGATCGGCCGCGAGGTCGCCCGCCGGGCGCTCGCCGCCCTGGAGCGGGAGGACTGAGTTCCCAACGACGGGACGGGGGCAGGACCGGGCCGGGACAGGGACAGGACCGGGACAGGGACAGGACCGGGACAGGAACAGGGGCGGGGACGGGACCGGGGCACTTCGCTCGCCCCTGGGGTTCCCGGGCGCACCCCCGTAGAATGGGGCGATTGTGACTGCCACCGCCTCCAGTACCCAGCCCTCCCCGTCCGCCCGGCTCTCCGCCGCTCCGGCCGCGTACCCCGCGCCGATGTACCCGCACAAGGCCACCGAGGCCCAGCACAGCGAGCGCCGGATCCGCAGCTTCCAGCCCCGCCGGGGCCGGATGACCAGCGCTCAGGCCAGTGCGCTGGACCGGGGCTGGGAACGGTACGGCCTGGCGATCGACGGCAGCCCGCTCGACCTCAGCAGCCTGTTCGGCGACCTGCCGGTCACCCTGGAGATCGGCTTCGGCATGGGCGAGACCACCGCCACGATGGCCGCCGCCGATCCGGCGACGGGCATCCTGGCCGCCGACGTGCACACCCCCGGCCACGGCAACCTGCTGCAGATGCTGGAGCGCAACGGCTCGGAGAACGTCCGCCTTGCCGCCGGCGACGCGGTGATCCTGCTGCGCGACATGCTGCCGGACGCCTCGCTGGCCGGCCTGCGGGTCTACTTCGCGGACCCGTGGCCCAAGCCCAAGCACCACAAGCGCCGCCTGGTCCAGCCGCACTTCCTCGACCTGGTGCTCCCCCGCCTGGCGCCCGGCGCGCTGGTGCACTGCGCCACCGACTGGGAGCCGTACGCCGAGCAGATGCTCGCCGTGCTCTCCGCCTCGCCGGAGCTGGAGAACCTGCACCCCGAGGGCGACGGCACCGGCTGGCTGGAGCCCGCCGACCATCCCGCGGGGAGCGTGCCGGGTTACGCGCCGAGGCCCGAGTGGCGTCCGGTCACCAAGTTCGAGCGCGCCGGGATGGCCAAGGGCCACGTCGTGCACGACCTGCTGTTCCGGCGCCGCTGAGACCGGCCCGACAACCGGGACCCGACGACCAGTACCCGACGGCGGGTACCAGCAGCGGATACCGACAGCTGGTACCGATCTAGAGGTTCCGGCAGGTCCCGACGAGGGGGCCGGCAGCAGGTCCCGACCGCGGGCCCGACGGCGACACCTGACGGCAGGCCCCGGCGACAGGCTCCGGCCACGCCGAACTCCCGGACGGCGACGCCGCGATCACGGCGTCGGCACCCCGAGCAACCCGAAGCCCCGTCACCCGTGGTGACCCTCCCGACACCGATCGTGCCGGGAGGCTCCCCGGAACCGCGCCGTTCCCCTACCCTTTCCGGGTGAGCAGTCCGTCCAGCGACGGCCCATCCCCCGACGCAGCGCCCCCCGCCGCAGCCGCCTCCCCCACCCTGGCCGCTGCGCCGGACGCCGCCGAACCACCCGGGTCCGCCGCCAGCGCGTCCGCGCACTCCGCCGGCACCCGACCGATCCCGGGGCCCCGGGTGCGACGGGCCGACCGACTGCTGGCCTGGCCCCCGTACGTCCGGCTGGAGAACCTGCTCCGGCGGGCCGCCGAGCTGCGCTACCCCGCGCTCTCGTCCGCGCTGGCCGCCGTCGCGCTCGCCGCCTGCGGCGTGCTCATCCTGGAGCTGGTGCACCGGCAGACCGGCACCACCGGACTGCTGGTCGGCCTCGGGCTGGCGCTGCTGCCACTGCCCTTCGTGCTGGGCGCGCTCGCCTGGCTCAACCAGACCGCCCGGGTGCCGTTGCGGCACACCCTGTTCTGCCTCGCCTGGGGCGCCTTCGCGGCGACCACCGTGGCGATCATGGCGAACGGCTGGGCCAGCGACTTCCTGATCGCCCACCAGGGCAGCGCGCGCGGCGAGACGATCGGCGCCGAGTTCGCCACCCCGCTGATCGAGGAGAGCGCCAAGGGCGCCGCCCTGGTCATGCTGCTGCTCCCGCTGCACCGGCGGCTGCGCTGCCGAGCCGAGCGCACCTGTGCCGTTCTGGCCCGGCGGTCCCCGGCGCCGCTGCGCCGCTCGGTGCGCCGCCTGCGCAACGCACCCCGGCTGCGCCGGTACCTGCGTCCGCTGCCGTACTTCCGTCCGGTCACCTACCACGGCCCGCACCCGCGCGACGGGCGGCGGCGGGCCCGCTCCAGTCCGCGCACCCTGGCCGCAGGGGTGGTCCTCGGCGGGGCCACCGCCTGCGGCTTCGGGTTCACCGAGAACGCCCTCTACCTGGGGCGGGCCTTCACCGACGACCAGCAGACCAGGCTGGACGGCATCGGCCTCGGCGAGCCGCCCAGCCTGCGGGACTTCGACACCACCGTGCACACCTTCGTCCTGCGCGGGCTGCTCTCCCCGTTCGCCCACCCGCTGTTCAGCGCCCTCACCGGGCTCGGCATCGCGATCGGCCTGACCACCGGCCGCCGCTGGGCGGCCCGGCTGGCCGCACCGGTCGGATTGTTGCTGGCGATGGCCCTGCACGGCGTCTGGAACGCCGCCGCCGGGCTCGGCACCCACGGCTTCCTGCTGGTGTACGGGGCGGTGATGGTGCCCGCTTTCGTCGCCCTGGTCTGCTTCGCGGTCTGGGCCCGGGCCCGGAGCCTGCGGATCGGCCGGCACCCGGACCACCCGGCCGGCGATCCGGCTGCCGGGCGCTCGGCCAGACGGGGGAGGGCCGCATGAGCCACCCGCGGCCGGGACCGTGACAGAACCGATTTCCCTTATCGGCGGCTCTCCCGTACTGTTGTGTTCACCGACGCGGGGTGGAGCAGCTCGGTAGCTCGCTGGGCTCATAACCCAGAGGTCGCAGGTTCAAATCCTGTCCCCGCTACTCAGTAGCCAGAAGGCCCGGCAGATTCGTCTGCCGGGCCTTCTGCGTTCCCCGCTCCGCTTCTCGCCGCGCCCCGCTCCGCACTCCTGCGCGGATAATCCGTTGCCTCTGATCTTCGGCCTGCCTATCGTTGGGCTCAGAACACGGAAGGAGGTGATCCTGAGTTGAGTACACACGCTACTGCGCACGTAGGCGCGTCTGACTCGCTCTGGCGCGCCTCCGTGGCGGCCGCCTACTAGGTTCGGCCCCCGCGGACGCGTTACCGCGCAGATGTTGTCGTTCCCCCGGGAGACCCTCAGAGCGAGGCCCCGGGGGTTCGGCATTTCCGGCCTGAGTTGGATTCGATCCGGTGATCCCAATCTGTGGAACGTTAGGATCACCCGAAGGCGAGCCGGGAAGACTGGTCGGCACTGTGATCCACCATGCGCCACTGCCCGGGAGCCCCCAGATGACCAGACACCTCCGCCGAGTGCTTCTGGTCGCCGGTCTCGCCCTGGCGGTGGTGCTCTCCTGGGCGTCCGTCCGGATCGCGCACCAGAGCTGGGCCAGGAACACCCTGCTGATCACGGGCCCGTGGCTGCTCCTACTGCTGCTCACCCAGCTGCGGGCCTCGGCCCGGGAGGTCCGCCGACGCTTCAGGGACCGGCCGTACTCCCGGCCCGGCAAGCGTTAGACCGCCTCCTGAACCCCGCCACACTCCCTGTCCGGCTCCGTCGATGACCGCTACAGTCACTGCGACTCACGGGTGAATCGGGGGAGGCCGTCGGTGATCGGTTCGGAGTCCGGGTCGGTGTCAGGTGCGATGCCCAGGCCGAAGGCCGGTGCGCGCCGCAGGGCGGTCGGCCGCGGGTACGGAGGTTACGAGCACGGACTCGCCCCTCAGGTGCGGTACGGCCTGGGCGGCGTGGTCGCCGCCGGCCTGGCCGGGCTGGCGCTCTGCTCGGCGGCGAGCGGGCACTGGATGGGGATGCTCGGCGGGGGCCTGCTGGTGGCCGCGATGTCCACGGCCGTCGGCGGCGGGCTGGGCTTCCTGTTCGGTATCCCGCGCCTGCTCAGCAGCGGCGCGGCCGCGCACCCCGGCGATCTGAGCGCCACCTCCACCGCGAGCTATGCGCCGAACACCAACCTGGAACTTGACCAAGATCCTGCTGGGTGCCGGGCTGACCCAGCTCGGCGCGGTGCCGCACCGGCTGCGGCAGTTGGGCGACGCCCTGGCGCCGCTGGTCGGGGGCGGGAACGGCGCGTCCGTGTTCGTGGACGTGGTGGTGGTCTACTTCGGCGTGCTCGGGTTCCTGTCCGGGTGGCTGCTCACCCGGCTGCTGCTGGCCCGTGCGCTCTCCACCGCCGACCGGCAGACCCTGGCGGACTCGGTGGCCCAGACCTCCAACTCGGCGAGCAACCTCGACTACACCTCGACCGAGGTCCGGAAGATGTTCGACACCGGGGTGGAGGGTCTGCGTGTACAGGCCCTCGCCCTGCTCCAGGGCAAGCCCGACCCGGCCAACCTCGATCTGATCATCCGGGCGGTCGACCGCAACCTCTCGCCGTTCGAGCTGCTGCAGGCGCTGCTCGCCGCCCGGGAGATCGCCACCGGCGGGACGTTGACGGACGAGCAGCGGGCGATGCTGCGGGAGGCGGTCGACTACAAGCTGCGCAACGTGCGGGCGGTGCCGCCGTACTCGCGGCGGCGCGTGGTCGGCGAGGAGATCCTGCGACTGCTGGCCACACCCGCGACCGGGACCGGAACCGCCGGAACGGGCACCCCCACCGTGCCGACACCTGCGACCGGAACCGGAACGGGCACGGGCACGGACGGGACCGCGGCCGGGGCACAGGCGGCACAGGCTTAGCCTGCCCGACCGGCCCGGCGGCCGTGACCGGCCGGCCCGCGCTCAGCGGTCGGAGAGCAGGCCCCGGATGGCCGCCCGGCTGACGCCGTTGAGCGCGCGGACCAGGCCCGCGGCGAGGTAGAGGAACGCGATGCCGAGGAGCGAGACGCCCGCGATCTGCCAGGCCGAGGTTATGTAGTACTCGTAGTGGCCGCTCTCGGTGGTGAAGTCGACCAGCCGCATGCCCGGCCAGCCCAGGTACTTGCGGAACACCCAGTGGTAGGCGGGGTAGAGCGCGAGCGACCAGCCGACCGCGAGGAAGACCGTCGAGACCACGAAGCTCAGGATGCTCCAGGGGAACATCACCACCTGGTACAGCGCCGCCTTCCAGCCCGCCGGGTCGGCCAGCCGAGCGGTGATCCGGCCCCAGAAGCCGGGGCGGCCGGGCCGGACCGGGGCCGGCCCCGCTATCTCGGCGCCGAGCAGCGTACGGGCCCGGTGACGCTCCAGGGCCCCGAGCCCGCGGGCGCCGGCGAGCAGCAGCGCGAGCACCGGCAGGCCCAGTGCGGTGACCACCAGACCGACACCGGCGCTGAAGAAGGCGGTGACGAAGCTGAAGCCCACCGCGGCGAGGGGCAGCGAGGTCAACGCGAAGCCGACCTGCCGCCAGGTGGCGGCGGTGACCGGGGCCAGCCAGAAGGACCCCCGCGGCCCGGCGCCGTCCCACGAGGGGCGGCCGGCGGTGCCGTGGATGCTGTCGGTGGCGGTGCTGCTCATCGCGGTCCCCCTGGTGTCGTCCGTGCTCACACCTCAACGGTGTCAGTTCCGGGCCGCCGCCGTAATGCAGCCCACTGCCGGATCGGGGGTGGGGTTGTCCCTACCCCCGTCCTGGAGCGGGCGACACCCACTCGTCGTCCAGCAGCGAGAACAGCAGCGAGTCGTGCCAGGTGCCGCGCAGCCACAGGTCGTGCCGGATCCGGCCCTCCGGCTGGAAGCCGGCCTTGGTGAGCACGCGGACGGAGGCGGTGTTCTCCGGGTCGACCCGGGCGGCGAGGCGGTGCAGTCCGAGGGTCCGGAAGCCGAACTCGCATAGCAGCGCGGTGATTTCACTCGCGTACCCGCGGCCCCAGGTGTCCGGGCGCAGCGCGTAGCCGAGGGCGGCGGAGCGGTGGTCGCCGAGGTCGAGGACGGCGGTGCCGATCGGCGTGGCGCACTCGGGTTCGTCGTCGGCGAGCACGGTGACGGCGAGCCGGTAGACGGTGCGCGGCTCGGCCTCGGCCTGTTCGACGTAGAGCTCGATCTGGTCGGCGCACGTCTCACGGTCGCGCGGTTCGAAGGGTAGGTACCTGGCGGCCTCCGGGTCGCCGAAGACGGCGTGCAGGGCGTCCACGTCGCGGGGCGTGTGGTGGAACTCGCGGAGGGCGAGGCGCGGGCCGGCCAGCAGCACGGCCCGTCCCGGCCCGGCCGGTCCCGGTTCTGGCTCCATGCCGTCCGACCCTACAGCGGGCCCCGGCCACGGGTGCGGCGCCCGCACGGAGGCCGTACCCCCGGGCACCGGCTACGGTACGTAGCGTGAACCACGATCTGCAGCTCACCCCGGGTACCCGCACCACCGATCTGCTCGCCTGGGCGGCCGAGCACGGGTACGAGCCGGTGCCCGAAGAGGCGCTGCGGACGGTGCTCACCCTGCTGGAGCTCGGCGACGCACCGATGCACGAGGGCTTCCCCGAGCTGAGTTCGCCGCTGCTGGAGCAGCTGCTGTACGAGCAGCTCTACCTGTACGTACAGCCCGCGGCCGAGCCGGAGGCGTACGGGCGGGCCGTGCGACTGCTGATCGATCATCAGCGGGCGGCCCGGCGACTGAACGCCAAGCGGCACGCCAGGCTGCACGCGGAGGCCGAGTGGCAGGGCGAGCTGCTCTGCGACCTGCTGCGCCGGCCGCACCTGCTGACCTGGCCCCGGCTGTACACGCTGCTGCTGCGCGCGGACGGTGTGGACGTCGGCGACGCGGCGGCCGTACGGGTCTGGCTGGAGGAGTTCCGCGCGCTGACGGAGGACCAGCGGATCGCGCGCTTCGCCTGGCTGGAGGAGCTGGGGCCGATGGAGCCGGTGCGGGGGGACGAGGGCTGGAACCGGGCGCGGGTGCTCTCGGTGGGGATGGCCACCGACGGGGCACGACTGCTGCTGGAGAACCGGCTGATGCAGCGCAGCTACCGCAACCTGGCCGGGCGGAACGCGCTGGGCCTGCCGATGCCCGACGAACTCGCCGGTGACTTCGAGAGCTTCGAGGCGGCGGTGGCGGCGGAGGCGCTGCGGCTGTGCGGGGAGTGGACGGTACCGGGGCTGCCCGAGCTGCTGGTGACGGAGTTCGCGGACCTGGCGCCGGAGCCGGAGACGGCGGAGATCGAGGAGTACGTGGCGGGCACGGACGCCTGACCGGCCGGCCGCCGTACGCCCGGCGACCCGCCGCACCGTGCCCCGGCACCAGGGTGCACCGGGCCCGGCCGGGGGGCCGGGGCACGCCCGGCGGCCTGGGGCCGTTACGGCTGGAGGCCGTGGGAGTGGAACCAGGCCAGCGGGTCGACCGGGGCGCCCCCGGCGGGGCGGACCTCCAGGTGGACGTGGGGGCCGAGGGGCACGCCCGACGGCAGGCCGCGGGAGTGCCCGGTGGCGCCGACCCGGCCGAGCTGGGTGCCCGCGGTGACCCGTCCGGACACGGCGGAGATGGCGGAGAGGTGGCAGTACCAGATCTCGGTGCCGTCGGGCAGGGTCTGGATCACCCGGTAGCCGTACGCGCCGGACCAGCCGGCCGCGGTGACGGTGCCCGCACCGACGGCGGTGACCGGGGTGCCGGTGCGGGCGGCGAAGTCCAGGCCGGTGTGCGGCTGGGACCAGTGCGAACCGGCCTGGTCGAACCGCGCCGCGAGCGTGTGGCCGTCGACCGGCGGCCGGAGGGTGCCGAGCCGGGCGCGCTCCTCGACGGCCTGGGCCTCGGCCTGCTGGACGGCCCGCTTGGCCTCGGCCTCCTGGGCGGCGGCCAGCCGGGCGGCCTCCTCCGCGCTGGTGCGCTCTCCGTCGGCCTGCTGCTGGATTCGGGCGGTGAGGGTGAGTCCGGGGTCGGCGGCCAGGACGTGGTCCGAGGCCGTGTCGGGGACGGAGAAGGCCGGCGCGGGGGCGGGCGGCTGGGTGGCGGTGGCCGCGGCGGCCGGTCCTGCGGTGGCGAAGCCGGTGGCGCCGAGTCCGGCGGCCATCGCGGTCACGCCGAGCAGCGAGCCGCTGCGCGACTGGCGGGGCATCCGGTGCCGGGCCGCACCGTCGGCGTCGGCGGCCGGTTCCGGCGGAAGGTCGAGCAGCTGGGTGCCGACCCCGACGCTGCCGACCCCGAGGTTGGCAGGGCTGTGCGACAAGGACGCCACCGGGCGCGCTCCTTTCCTTCCTTCGCGCCGACCGGGTTAGCTGACGGGTTCGGAGCAGGAAGGTCTCCTACGAGTGGGCGGGCCCACCCGATTCACCCCAGGAACGTGGTTCCCCGGCTCCCGGACCCACCCACGGGGCGGATCTTGGGGATTGGGCGACGGCGCACGGTGCCGTTCGGGTACGGCGTTGCCGACCGCGCTGCGTTATCAAACGTTAATCCGAGAAGGCCATGATTCCAAGCTGCACGCCTGGTGAAGTCCTTGGCTCCTGAGGCGCAATGGGCGATTTGTGACTATTGACCAGATCGCCCCATGACAGCCCGTTATCCACCAGGGGAATCAGCCCTGGGCCCGGCGGTCCCGCTCGGCGAAGGTCGTACCGGCGATCGCCCAGTTCTCGCGCGGCACCTCCTCGATCGCCACCCAGATGCTCTCCGGCTGCACGCCGGTCGCCCGGGCGTACGCCTCGGTGAGCTCGCGGGCGATCTCGGCCTTCTGCTCCTCGGTGCGGCCGGCCAGCTGCTTGACGTTGATGAACGGCATGACGGCCCCTCAGGTTCGGGTTCGGCGGTCAGCCGCACCGTATCGCACGACCCCGGAGCGCCAATGCCCGGAAGGCCCCGGACGGCGAGCACCCCGCCGGAGTCCGCGAGTGCAGTCACCGCAGTCACCGCAGCCCCTTGACGGCTAAAGCTATTAGCCATAGCTTTTTGGCTACAGAAAGCAGCGACACCACTGCGGAGGCTCACCATGCCCGGCACCCAGCACCCCGACACCCGGTTCCTCGACGTCCCCGGCGGCAGGATCGCGTTCGACGACAGCGGCACCACCGCCGGCGGCGCCCCCGTGGTGCTGCTGCCCGGGATGCTCGAATCCCGTGCCCTGTACCGGCTCCTGCGGCCGCTGCTCACCGCGGCTGGCCACCGGGTGATCACCATGGACCCGCGCGGCTTCGGCGAGTCCTCGATCGCCTGGGACGACTACTCCCCCGGTGCGGTCGCGCACGACGTGCTCGCCCTGCTGGACCACCTGGGCGTCGCACGGGCCGTCCTGGTCGGCCACTCGTACACCTGCGCCACCGTGGCCAAGGCGGCCGGGGCCGCTCCCGAGCGGGTCGCCGGGATCGCGGTGATCGACGCCTTCTTGGAACACTCGCCGAACGCCTTCCAGCGGGCACTGATGAAGGCACTGGCCCCGCTGGTGCTGGCCTTCCCCGGCATATGGGGCTCCGCCCAGCGGTACTACTACCCCTCGCGCAGGCCCGTCGACTTCGAGAGCCACCGGGCCCACCTGGTGGCGGCGCTGCGCACCCCCGGCCGGAAGGCCGCCACCCGGGGCCAGCTGGAAGGCGACTCCATCGCCGCCGGGTCGGCGGCGGCGGTACGCTGCCCGGCCCTGGTGATCATGGGCAGTAAGGACGTCGACTTCCCCGACCCGGCCGCGCTCGCCGACCGGCAGGCCGCCGCACTGAGTGGCCGTAAGGTGATGATCGACGGTGCCGGGCACTACCCGATGGCGGAGTTCCCCGAGGCCACCGCCGACGCCCTGCTCCCCTTCCTGCACGAGGTCGCCTGATGCCCCGGGTCGGACTCACCCCCGCCGCCGTCGTGGGCCACGCCCTCGAACTGATCGACGAGGAGGGCCCCGAGGCCCTCACCCTGGCCGCCGTGGCCGCCCGCGCGGGCGTCGCCACCCCGTCCCTGTACAAACACGTCAGCGGCGGCCTGGCCGAACTGCGCCGGCTGATCGCCGTCCGGGTCACCGAGGAACTGGCCGAGCAGCTGGCTGCGGCGGTGCTGGGGCGCAGTCGGGACGAGGCGGTCGAGGCCCTGCTGGCGGCCTACCTGGACTACGCGGGCCGCCACCCGCGCCGGTACGCCGCGCTGCCGCAAGCGCCCCAGGAGGACGAGGACCTGCAGTACGCGGCCGGCCGGCTGGTCGGGGTGATCCTGGCGGTGCTGCGCGGATACGGCCTGGAGGGCCCGGAGGCGATCCACGCGGCGCGTACCGTGCGCTCGATGGCCCACGGCTTCGCCTCGCTCTGCGCCGGCGGGGCCTTCCAGTTGACCGAGGACCTGGCGGTGACCCGGGAGCGGCTGATCCGGGTGCTGACCGAGGGGCTGCGGGCCTGGCCCGCCTGAATGCGGCTTCAGGGAGGGCGGCGGCTTGACGCCGACCGGGCCCGGGGCACAGGGTGGCCCAACGGGGCGGAGCCGTGCGGCGGTTCACCGGCGGGGGCCTGCCGGAAGGAGCCCGCAGCGGGTCGCGTACCGTGGCAGGGCCGATCCGGACGGACGCCGCGCACGCATCGGTGCGGACCCGGGGATTCGAGACCGAACTGTCGCACACCGCCGGTCGCACCGGCGGTGTGCCTGGGTAGGTACCGTCCGGGCGGCCCGCATCGCGCCGCCGGGGGCGTGGGCCGCGGAGCAGGCGGCCCCGAGGCACGATCACGAGGAGGAGGGCGGCATGACGCAGACCACGCGGACCACCCGTCCCGGTACCGGTCCCATCCCGGAGCAGCTCCGCCCGGCCGCGGCCGTACGGCCGCCCCTCGGCAGCGGGCTGGCCGACACCGCGCGGCGCGCCTTCGCGATCGCCCGCGGCCTGCGCTCACTGCGGCCGGTCCCCGCCCGGGCCCAGGAGCCGTACGGGGAGAGCGACGGCCAGTAGCCGCGGCCCCGGCCGAAGGGACACCCCTCGTGCCGACGCGACATTCACCGGGATCCGGACCTGCGACGCTAGATTGACCTGAGCAGGCGGATGATCAGCGGCCTGGCCCGAGTCTCGGCGGAGGTCCTCGTGCCCGCAGTCACCACGGTGGCACGACAGCTCGCCGGGGCGCTGCGGCGCGGCGCCTACGGACGCTGGCTGAGCCGGCTGCTGGACGGCGACCCGCAGGCCGAGTGGCTCGCCCTCGGTCTCCTCACCATCAGCAGTGCGCTGCTGACCCTGCTCGCCATCGCCGCGCCGAACGACTGCCCGCCGTCGGCGCTGGCGCTGCCGCTGCTGGTCGGCGGCTTCCTCCTGCACATCCGCCTGCAGGCCATGCTGCTGGTCCCGGTCGGGCTCGGGCTGCTCGCCCAGTGGTTGCTGCGCGTGCCCCTCGGAGTGCGCCTCGGCTCGGCGCTGATGGTGGCGCTCGCCGCGGTGATCGGGCTGCTGATGTCCCGCCACCGCAGCCGGCTCGGACTGCGCGGCACCCGGGGCGACACCATGCTGCTGGAACTCGCCGAGCGCACCCGGGACCTCGGCCGCCTCCCCGACCGCCTGCTGGACTGGCGCTTCCACCGGGCCGTCTCCCCGGTCAGCGGCGCGTTCTTCGCCGGTGACTTCCTGCTCACCTCGCAGCGGCCCGACCGGGACCTGCTGGAGGTGGTCCTGGTCGACGTCTCGGGCAAGGGCAGCCGGGCCGCCGCGCGGTCGATGCACCTGTCCGGGGCGTTCGCGATGCTGCTCGGCTCGGTGCCGCCCGAGGCCTTCCTGCCCCGAGCCAACGACTACCTGGCCGCCGGCGACTGGGAGGACGAGTTCGCCACCGCCGTCCACCTCGCGCTCAGCCCATCGACCGGGCGCTACCGGCTGTTCAACGCCGGGCACCCGCCCGCCGCGCACTACCACCGCGCGAACGGCGGCCGCTGGGAGCTGCGCGGCGAGAGCGGACCCGCGCTGGGGATCTTCGCAGGGACGCGCTACCCCCCGAACGCCGGGCGGCTCGCGTACGGGGACTCGCTGCTGCTCTACAGCGACGGCCTGGTCGAGGTGCCCGGCGAGGACATCGACGAGGGCATCGGGCGACTGCTGGAGGCGGCCGCACCGCTGCTCCGGTACGGCGGTCCGGCCGATCCGGCGGCGGAGCTGCTGCAGACGGTCGCCCGCAACGTCGCCGACGACCGGACGGTGGTGATCGTGCGCCGGCTGGGCGCGGGCAGCTGAACCGGCCGGAGGCGGCCGGGCGGTGCCGCGATCCGGGTGGTCCCCCGTCCGCCGGCCCGGCACCGGATCACCGGATCACCGGATCACCGGATCGAGCGAAACTACCGACAGGTAACCGGATTTGAGCTGTCGCGGGGGTGAACTGTAGCCCGATCAGGCCAACTTTGGTCCTAGTTGAGCTGTCCAGCAGCAGAAATGTCGCGATCGGGTCACTGAACGTCAGATACGTTCACACATACGTAGGATCATCCCCCTAGAATCCCCGGCGTGACGATGACTCAGTGGTGCGGTCCGGCTGCCGGCGTGCTCGCCGCCCTCTCCCTCCTGGCCGCCGCACGGTACCGCGCGGTCAGTCGTACCCTGAGGGCCCGACTCCACACCCAGGAGCAGGAGTTCGCCGCCCTGCGCGCACAGTTGCAGAACGAGACCGAACTGCGCAGCAGCGAGCACGCCGCCATCGAGCGCGAGCAGGAGCTCAACGCCTCCACCCGCCGGGCCTTCCTCAGCGTCGCCCGGCGCATCCTGGTGATGGCCCACGACCAGCAGGCCGGCCTGGACGAGATGGAGCGCCGGCACGACGACCCGGCCCTACTGGAGGGGCTGCTCAAGGCCGACCACGCGGCCGCCCAACAGGCCCGCCTGGCACAGACCCTGGCCGTGCTCTGCGGCGCCCGGGCCGGACGGCACTGGCCCGAACCGGTCGCGCTGGAGGACGTGGTGCGCGGCGCCCAGTCCCGGATCCTGCCGTTCCAGCGGGTGGTGATCCGCAGCCGGATCGAGACCGCCGTGGTCGGCGCCGCCGCCGAGGCGCTGATCCACGCCATCGCCGAACTCCTCGACAACGCTACCCGGTACTCGCCGCCCAGCACCCAGGTCCACGTCACCCTGATGCCGGTGCACAACGGCGCGGTGATCGAGATCGACGACGCCGGGGTCGGCATGTCCGAGCAGGCCGTCGAGAAGGCCGCCGCCGCACTCGCGGGCGGCGGCGCCATGGAGGTCTCCCGACTCGGCGAGGTACCGCAGTTGGGGCTGGCGGCGGTCGGCCGGCTCGCCGAGCAGTACGGCTTCCGGGTCACCCTCAGCTCCGCCCCCTCGCCCTACGGCGGGGTGCGGGTGGTGGTGCTGCTGCCGACCCCGCTGCTCACCGACCCGCTGCCCGGGCCCGCCACCGGACGGAGCACGGATGCCTTCGAGCGCCCGGCGGGAGCGGGGACCGGCCGCCAGGAGCCACCGGTGGACCGGATCCCCCGGCAGCAGCGGCTCGCCCCGCAGGAGCAGGTACCCGCGCCCCCGTCCACCCCCGGCGGCCTGCCGCGCCGGGCCAACCGGCGGCACGCCGCCCCCGCGCCCGCCGACGGCCCGGACGAGACGACCCTCGAACTGCCCGTGCCACCGCGTTCCGCACGCGACGCGCAGACCTTCATGTCCCTCTTCCAGGCCGGTACCGCCGACGGCCGCTCGGCGGCCCGCGAGCAGACCCGGCCCGACGGCCTCCCCGCTTCTCCCCCCGCTTCCCCTTCCCCCCAATCCCCCCAGCACTCCGGAGAGTTCCATGACCACCACTCCTGACCTCGGCTGGCTGCTGGCCGACATCATCAGCGTTCCCGAGGTGCAGCACGCCGTCGTGGTGTCCAGTGACGGCCTGGAGATCGGCCGCAGCGAGCGGATCGCCCGCGACGACGCCGAGCGGCTGGCCGCCGCCTGCTCCGGCCTGCAGTCGCTGGCTCGCGGAGTGGCACAGGGCTTCGGCGGCCGGCAGAGCACCACCCGCCAGATCATCATCGAGTACGGCGGCGGCTACCTGTTCATCGTGGCCGCCGGAGCCGGCGCCCACCTGGCCGTGGTGACCAGCGAGGCCGTGGACGCCGGCCTGGTGGCGTACCAGATGCAGATGCTGGTGGAGCGGATCGGCACCCATCTGACCAGCCCGCCGCGGGTGGAGGCGGCCTTGGGGGAGGCGCGTTGAGCGGCCCGGTCCGGCCGTATGTGATCACGGGCGGCCGGAGCCGGCCCAACGGACCCGACCAGGAGCTGGCGCTGGAGAGCCTGATCAGCGTGGACCCGGCCATCCTGATCGACGAACTCCTGCATCGGCAGCCCGGGTTGAACCGCGAGCACCGGCGCATCCTGCTGCTCTGCCGGGAGTTGCTCTCGATCGCCGAGGTCGCTGCCCACCTCGGCCTGCCGCTGGCCGTGGTCAAGGTGCTGGTCGGCGACCTCCGGGACCTCGGCGCCGTCCAGGTCCTGCCCCCCGCAGTCCCACCCGTACCGCAGGCCAAGCGCCTGCCCGCAACCCTCCTGGAAGAGGTGCTCGTTGGCCTCCGCCAACTCCGCTGAGCCGGTCTACCTGCCGTCCACCGTGCAGGGCGCGGTGAAGATCCTGATCACCGGTCCGTTCGGGGTGGGCAAGACCACCCTGGTCGGCTCGCTGAGCGAGATCACACCGCTGCGCACCGAGGAGACCATGACCGCCGCCGGCGTGGACGTGGACGACCTCACCGGCCGCCCCGAGAAGACCACCACCACGGTCGCGCTGGACTTCGGTCGGATCACGCTCAACCCCAGGCTCGCCCTCTACCTCTTCGGCACCCCCGGGCAGCAGCGGTTCTGGCCGCTCTGGGATGACCTCTCGCGCGGCGCGCTCGGCGCGATCGCGCTGGTCGACGCCCGGCGGATCGAGGAGAGCTTCGACGTGCTCGGGCAACTGGAGGAGCGGCGGATCCCGTTCGCCGTCGCCGTCAACGCCTTCCCCGACACGCCCGCCTACCCCGAGGAGGAGCTGCGCGCCTCGCTCGACCTGCTGCCCGAGGTGCCGATCCTCAGGTGTGACGCCCGGGACCGCCGGGCCGCCTACGACGTCCTGATCGACTTCGTCGACCACCTGCACTCCACCACGGCCCTGGAGCTGCAGCCATGACGACTCCCCAGCAGGACAGCCTGGTCCAGCCGTCGGAGCCGACCGGCGCGCCGCCCTCGGCGGATGTGCCGGGCCACCCCGCGGGCGCCCCGGGCGGACCGGAACACCCCGGGGCGGGCAGACCGTCCGGCGCCCGGGTCCCGCCGCCCGGCTGCCCGATGCACGACAAGCTCGGTAGCGCACCGCTGTACGGCGCCTCGGTCTCCGACGACCCGCACGGCCTCTACGCCAGGATGCGGGCGGAACACGGCGCGGTCGCCCCGATCGAGCTGGAGCCCGGAGTCGAGGCGTGGCTGGTGCTCGGCTACGCCGAACTGCTCGAACTCACCCGCAACGAGCAGCTGTTCTCCAAGGACTCACGCCGCTGGCGGGTACCCCGGGAGGGCAGGCTCAAGCCCGACTCGCCGCTGCTGCCGATGACCTCCTGGCGGCCCACCCTGCTCACCCTGGACGGTGCCGACCACCAGCGGCTGCGGGGCGCGGTCGCCGACACCCTGGCCCGGATCGACCACCGGCAACTGCGGCAGCTGACCGAGAACGCCGCCAACTCCCTGATCGACGGCCTGGGTCCGGACGGCACCGCCGACCTGATCGCCCAGTACGCGCGCCGCCTGCCGCTGCTGGTCTTCACCCAGCTGCTCGGTCTGCCTGCCGAGGCCGGACCGCACCTGATCGATCTGATCAGCCACTTCGTGGACAGCAGCGAGGAATCGGTCCGGGCGAACGCCGAGTTCCAGGCCATCCTGGTCGACCTGGTCCGCCGCTGCCGGGCCACGCCAGGAGCCGACCTGACCTCCTGGCTGCTGGCGCACGAGGCCGGGCTGAGCGACGAGGAGGCGCTCCACCACCTGGTGGTGATCCTGGTCGCGGGCAACGAGACCGCCATCAACTGGATCGGCAACACCCTGCGCCTGCTGCTCACCGACCGCCGCTTCAGAGCGACCCTCGCGGGCGGCCGGCTGACCGTCTCGGACGCCCTGGACGAGGTGCTCTGGCGCGACCCGCCCACCCAGAACTTCCCCGGCCGCTGGGCCACCGGCGACACCGTCCTCGGCGGCCAGTACATCAGCGCGGGCGACATGCTGGTGCTCGGCATCGCCGGTGCCAACGCCGACCCGGCCGTGCAGAGCCCCGACGGCATCGGCGGCAACCGCGCC
Source organism: Kitasatospora sp. NPDC032150 (assembly GCF_055579945.1). Lineage (NCBI taxonomy): Bacteria > Bacillati > Actinomycetota > Actinomycetes > Kitasatosporales > Streptomycetaceae > Kitasatospora > Kitasatospora sp. NPDC032150. The sequence continues at coordinate 31,739 of NZ_JBVIMH010000006.1, forward strand.
CACCTGGCCTGGGGCGCCGGCCAGCACGTCTGCCCGGCCCAGCACCCGGCCCGGCTGATCGTGGAGACCGCGGTGGAGACCCTGCTGCACCGGCTGCCGGACCTCCAACTCGCGGTACCCGCCCATGAGCTGGCCTGGCGGCCGTCACCGTGGTCGCGAGCGCTGGTGTCCCTGCCGGTGCTCTACAGCGCCTTCACCCCACCGCGCATCCCCGCACCCGAAAGGCCCGTATGGACACCTCCGACCCCCGTACCGCACCCGTCCGGCTCGACCCCTTCGGACGCGACCAGCACGCCGAGAACGCAAGGCTCCGGGCGGCAGGGCCCGCGGTCATGGTGGAACTCCCTGGCGGGGTGGTGGTCTGGGCGATAACCCGCCACGACACCCTCCAGCAGCTGCTCGCCGACCCCCGGGTCGGGAAGAACCCGCAGCTCTGGGACACCTTCAGGGAGGGCCGCCTGCCCAAGGGCTGGCCGCTGCTCAACTTCGTCACCGTGCCCGGGATGACCACTGCCGACGGCGAGGACCACCGGCGGCTGCGCGGCCTGGTCAGCCAGGCCTTCACCCCGCGCCGGGTCAGCGCGCTGCAGCCCGGGATCGAGCGGCTCACCGCCCGGCTGCTGGACGGAATCGCGCAGTTGGAGGGCGGGTTCGACCTTCGGAAGCACTTCGCCTACCCGCTGCCGATGCAGGTGATCGGCGAACTGCTCGGACTCCCGCCCAAGCAGCAGGACGAACTGCACGAGCTGTCCGACACCCTGGTGAGCAGCTCCGCCACGCCCGAGGAGGCCGTCGCCGCGCAGGCCTCGCTGTTCGCGCTGCTGGCGTCGCTGGTCGAGGCCAAGCGGGCCGAGCCGGGTGACGACCTGACCACCGACCTGATCGCCGCCCGCGAGGACGAGGACCGGCTCAGCGAGCAGGAGCTGGTCGGCACGCTGCTGCTGATGCTGATCGCCGGGCACGAGACCACGCTCAACCTGATCACCAACGCGGTGCGCGCGCTGCTCGCCCACCCCGAACAGCTGCGGCAGGTGCTGGACGGCACGTACTCCTGGTCGACGGTGGTCGAGGAGACGCTGCGCTACGACTCGCCGGTGGGGCAGTTCCCGCTGCGGTACGCGATCGAGGACGTCGAGGTGGGCGGCGGCGAGCCCGGCAGCGTGGTGATCCGGCGCGGGGAGGCGGTGCTCGCCTCGTACGGTGCCGTCGGACGGGACGGGACCCACTACCCCGACGCCGACCGCTTCGACCTCTCCCGGCAGCAGCCCCTCCGGCACCTGTCGCTCGGCCACGGCCCGCACTTCTGCCTCGGCTCGGGCCTGGCCCGGCTGGAGGCGGAGACCGCACTGCGTGGCCTGTTCGAGCGCTTCCCCGGCCTTTCGCTCGCGGAGGGGCCCGAGCCGGAGCCGATCGCGTCCTTCGTCAGCAACAGCGTCCGCGAGCTGCGGGTGCGGCTGAACGGCTGAGGAGACGGCTGGAGGCCGTCGAGGTGCGGGAACCGACGGCCTCCAGCCATGACCGGCCGAGCTTGTGAAGATTCGGTGACGGCAGGCGCGCACCACCACCGTGGTCACCGGTGGGCTCGCCCTGATCGCCCTGATCACCCTGGCGGAGCCTCGGCGCTGTTCGGCCCGAAGCGCCGCGCCCGCCGCTCCGCCCGAACCTCCGGCTGCGGGGACCGGCGCCCCGTGACGCCGGTAGCCACAGCCGGAGGACGACCTACTGATTCCCGGTCAGTCCTGGAACAGACCGTTGAGTTCCGGATAGCTCAGCCCGTCCGCGAGAGCGCCGAAGGTGCCGTCGGCGTAGACCTCGCGGGCAGCGCGCCGCACCGCCGCGTACGCGACCTCGGCGAGGCCCGGTCCGAGGCTGATCCGGCCCACGCCCAGGGCGGCGAGCTCGGCGACACCCGGCGCGGCGGCGTGGCCGGACACGTTGAGCGGGACCGGCAGGGCCTCGGCCAGCGCCGCGATGACCGCCGGGTCGGCCGTGCCGGGGACGAACACGCCGCTCGCGCCCGCGTCGACATAGGCCAGTCCGCGGGCGAGGGCCGCGTCCGGACGGCTCTCGGGCTCGCCGATGCCACGCAGGAAGACGTCCGTCCTGGCGTTGATGAACAGCGGCACGCCGGCCGCGTCGGCCGCAGCGCGGGCGGCGGCGATCCGCTCGGCCTGCTCGGCGACCGGGCGCAGCTCGCGCGCCCCGCCGGCGGGGCCGTCCTCCAGGTTGACGCCGACCGCGCCGGTCGCGAGCAGGGCGGTAATGGTCTCACCCACCCCGGCGGCGGTCTCGGCGAAGCCGTCCTCCAGGTCGGCGGTGACGGGCAGGTCCACCGCACCGGTGATCAGTGCGGTCTGGGCCAGCGCCCGGGCCCGGTCGAGACCGCCGCCGTCCTTCGCGCCGAGCGTCCAGCACACGCTGGCGCTGGCGGTGGCGATCGCCCGCGCGCCGGCGGCGGCGACCAGTCGGGCGCTCGCGGCGTCCCAGACGTTGGCCAGCACCAGCGGGTCGCCGGGGCGGTGCAGTTCGGTGAAGAGCTTGGCCTTGTCGTGCTGAGTGGTCATGGTGTCAGCCTGTCAGTGAGACGCGACGGTGTACTGGCGGAGATCGGACCTGGACAGCCGAACCCTCACGGGGCGGGGTGAGCCCTCCGGGGCCCACCGATCGGCCCCGGAGGGCCCTGTTCACGCCTCCTTGGGTGCCGGGCTGAGCCGGGTGGAGATGGCGATGCGGTTCCAGGAGTTGATGGTGATGATCATCGCGAGAAGCTGGGCCAGTTCCTTCTCGTCGAAGACCTTGGCGGCCTCCTCGAAGACCGCGTCCGGCACGTGCCCCTCGGTGACCTTGGTGACCGCCTCGGTCAGGGCCAGGGCGGCGCGCTCGCGGGCGGTGAACCACGGGGTCTCGCGCCAGGCCGGGAGGCTGAACAGCCGGTGGGCCTGCTCGCCGATCTTGCGGGCGTCGGTGGTGTGCATGTCGAGGCAGAAGGCGCAGCCGTTGATCATCGAGGCATAGGTCTTGACCAGCTCGGCAATGATCGGATCCAGCCCGGCGGAGGCGGCCCGGTCAAGGTCGATCATGGCCCGGTAGAACTCGGGGGCCTGCTCCGGGAGCGACATGCGCTGGAGGGGGGCGGGCACGTAAGCGCTCTGGTTCGTCGTCACGTGGACAACCGTAGATGCCGGGTGGCCCGCCCATGTGGTTCATTTAGCGCATGGAATCCTGGGCCACTTTCGGCGGCGACCTGCTCATCGACCTGACCTCCGGGCGGGCGCGCGGACTCGGCCTGCGCGCGGCCCTGGAGGACGCGCTGCGCGCCGCGGTCCGCGACGGCCGCCTGCACCCCGGCACCCGGCTGCCGTCCTCCAGGGCTCTGGCCGCCGACCTCGGGATCGCCAGGAACACCGTCGCCGAGGCGTACTCCCAGCTCGCAGCCGAGGGCTGGCTGGCCTCCCGGCAGGGCTCGGGCACCGTGGTGGCCGAGCGCGGCACACCGTCCGAGGCCGACGTGCCGACCGTACGGCCGCGCCGCGCCGTGGTCCGCTACGACCTGCTCGCGGGGCGCCCCGACGTCTCGCTGTTCCCCCGCTCGGCGTGGCTGGCGGCCTCCCGGCGGGCGCTGACCGCCGCACCCAACGAGGTGTTCGGCTACTCCGACCCGCGCGGGCGGATCGAGCTGCGCCGCGCCCTCGCCGAGTACCTGGCCCGGGTCCGCGGGGTGCGTACCGACCCCGAGCGGATCCTGATCTGCGCCGGCTACACCCAGGGCCTCGGTCTGCTGTGCGGCGCGCTGCGCGAGCGCGGTGTCCGGGCGGTCGCGGTGGAGGAGTACGGGCTGCCGCCGCAGCTGCAGGTGATCACGGCTTCCGGTCTCCGCACCGTGGCACTGCCGCTGGACGAGGGCGGCGCGCGCACCGACCTGCTGGGCGGCTCGGGCGCCGGCGCGGTGGTGCTCACCTCGGCGCACCAGTTCCCGACCGGCGTACCACTGAGGGCCGCGCGCCGGGCCGCCGCCCTCGCCTGGGCCCGGGAGACCGGCGGGATCATCATCGAGGACGACTACGACGGCGAGTTCCGCTACGACCGGCAGCCGGTCAGCGCGATGCAGGCGCTGGACCCGGAACGGGTGGTGTACGCGGGCACCGCCAGCAAGAGCCTCGCCCCCGGACTGCGGCTCGGCTGGCTCGCGCTGCCCGGGGAACTGGTCGAACCGGTGGTCAGGCAGAAGGAGTTGGCCGACGGCCAGTCCGGTGCCCTGGAGCAGCTGACCCTCGCCGAGCTGATCACCTCGGGCGGCTTCGACCGGCACATCCGCCGCTGCCGGCTGCGCTACCGGCGCCGCCGCGACCAGATGGTGAGCACGCTCGCCGAACGGGCCCCGGACGTCCGCGTCACCGGCATCGCGGCCGGACTGCACGCGGTCCTGCGACTGCCCCGGGGGTCGCTCAGCGAGGAGGAACTCCGGCACCAGGCAGCCTGGTTGGGCCTTGCGCTGCAGACCATGTCGGAGTGCCGCACCCCGGCCGCCGGGCCCGCACCCGACACACCCTCGTCGCTGGTGATCGGGTACGGCACCCCGCCGGAGCACGCCTTCTCCGCCGCACTGGACGCGCTGTGCACGCTTATCGGCCTGTCCGTGCCGCGTGTCGACGCGACCTGAGACCGACCGGTTCCGGCCTACCGCTTGCCGAGTTCGAAGAGCAGGAAGAGGAACGCGCCGAACACGTGGCCCGCAGCGGTGTAGAGGACCATGCGTACCCAGACGCCGCGGTTCGGGAGCCGACGGGCATCGATCGGTTGCTTGGCCATGGTGGGCCTCCCTTCAGAGGCTTACTTGGGGTGAAACCCGGATCCTGGGACCTCAGTGGCCCCGCCCAGGCAGAGTTCGCCGCCCGGACTCTGCAACAGGGTGTGCATGAAGAGCAGCTCGACGCCGTCGGCGGAGTCGGCCGCGATGCGGTGCGGGGTGAGCGAGTCGAAGTGCGCGGAGTCGCCCACCTCCAGCAGGTGGACCTGCTCGCCGAGGGTCAGCCTCAGCCGCCCCTGCAGGACGTACAGCCACTCCTCGCCGGGGTGCACCCGGACAACCGTGTCCTGCAGCCCCGGTGGCACGTGGACCCGCAGCGCCTGCATCGCCCGCCCCGGGGCACCGGCCCGCCGGTAGCCCCAGCCGCCGGCCCGGCCGGGCTCGATCGCGCCGCCCCGGGTCACCGGGTCCGGCTCGCCCGGCAGTTCGCCGAGCAGCCCGGCCACCGTCGTGCCGTACGCCCGGGCCAGCCCGAGCAGTACCGGCAGCGAGGGCTGCCGCCGCCCGGTCTCCAGGCGCGACAGATACGCTGGGGAGAGGCCCACCCGGGCCGCCGCCGCTTCGAGCGTGTGCCGGCTGCTCAGCCGGTGCTCCCGAAGTCTGGCGCCGAGGCCCTCGACCTCCTGGTCCGCACTCATGCGTCCAGTCCACACCCGCCGTGCCTCACAGGCAAGAAAATTGCCAAGGAGGCAAAATCATCTCCGGTGCGGCATCGACGACCGACCGTTCAACGGGCGATGCTGAGGGTTATGACGAAGTCGGACACCCTGGAGTACGGGCGCGTACTCGATCTGGCCGTCGCGGTTCTGGAGACGGACGAGCCGCAGACGCTGTGGAACCAGCTCGCCGAGCACCTGCTCGACACCTTCGGCAGCCACACCGTGAGCGTCTCGGAGCTGCGCCCGAGCGACCGGACGGCCCGGGCCGAGGGCTGGGCACCGACCCGGATCGGCGCGGCGATCAACGAGCACGTCGAACGGCAGGTCCGACAGCGGCATCCGCTGGTCGGCTACCTCACCGCCGGCGGCAGGCGCCCGGTGACGGTGGCCGGGATCTGCGCCGGGTGGCGCGGCTCGGCCTGCTACGACCAGGCCTACCAGGCGTTCGGCACCACCCAGCAGTTGGGCCTTCCGCTGGCCGTGACCCGGCACGGCTTCCGGACCGTCGTGCTCAGCCGCAGCGGTCCCGACTTCGGGGCGAACCGGATCGCCATGGCCGAGCGGATCCAGCCGCTGCTGATCGGCGCGGACCGCCAGCAGCGCCGGCTGCGCCGGCTCCGCGAGGCCGCCGCGGCCACCGCGGCCGGCGACGTCACCCGCCGGGCCGCTCAGTACGGTCTGACGCCGCGCGAACTGACCGTACTGAGCCTGCTCGCCGAAGGTCTCACCAGCACGGCCATCGGCCGGCGCCTGGCCATCTCCCCGCACACGGTCAAACGCCACCTGGAGCGGATCTACCGCAAGCTCGGCACCGACAACAAGGTCTCCGCCGGGCTGGCCGCCCGCCGGATGGGCCTGGTGTGCTGAGGGCGGCCGGCACGCACCGGAGGCCGCGGACAGCAGCCTCGCGGGGCCAGCAGTAGGAAGTTCGTCCCATGGCACCGAGGCGGCGCGGTTGCCAGGATCTTGGTCCGGGGGCGGGAGTGACCTCCGCCGGCGGCCCGCCCCGACCACGCATCCGACGGGACGGCACCTGAGCCTGCACTCCCTGGACCGCAGGGGAGTCCAGGGAGTGCGGGGACGGGTACGGCACCCGATCGCACCTCAACGGCAGCGCGCCTCAACGACGCTGCACCTCAACGGCAGCGCGCCTCAACGACGCTGCACCTCAACGGCAGCGCGCCTCAAGGACACCGCATCCCAGAGCCCTGCGCCTCAGGGGCGTGGAATGTTGCGCAGGTTGCTGCGGGCCAGGTCGATCATCTTGCCGACGCCGCCCGACAGCACGGTCCGGCCCGCGGCCAGGGCGAACCCCTTGGCCTGGGCGACGGTGATGCGCGGCGGGATGGAGAGCGCGTTGGGGTCGGTGACCACGTCCACCAGTACCGGGCCGGGCCTGACCAGCGCCTCGGCCAGTACCTCCCGCACCCTGGCGGGTTCCGTCACCCGCTTCGCCTGGATGCCGATCGCGCGGGCGATGGCCGCGTAGTCCACGTCGCCGTTGTCGATCTCCCACTCGGGGTAACCGGAGACCAGCATCTCCAGCTTGATCATGCCGAGCGCGCCGTTGTTGAACACCACGATCTTGACCGGCAGCCGGTGCTTGGCGACGGTGAGGAGTTCGCCGAGCAGCATGCCGAGCCCGCCGTCACCGGACATCGAGACCACCTGCCGCCCCGGGAAGGCGAGTTGGGCACCGATCGCGTGCGGCAGCGCATTGGCCATCGAGCCGTGCAGGAACGAACCGATCACCCGGCGGCGGCCGTTGGGCGTCAGATAGCGGGCCGCCCAGACGTTGCACATCCCGGTGTCGACCGTGAACACCGCGTCGTCGGCGGCGAGTTCGTCCAGCACGGCGGCCACGTACTCGGGATGGATCGGCACCTGTTTCTCGATGCTCCTGGTGTAGGCGCCGACCACGTCCTCAAGTGCCTTGCAGTGCTTGGCCAGCAGGCCGTCGAGGAAGCGCCGGTCCTGCTTCTGCTCCAGCAGCGGCATCACGGCCCGCAGGGTGGCCGACACATCGCCGTGGACGGCGAGTTCGAGCGGGGTGCGGCGACCGAGCCGGGTCGCGTCGTGGTCGACCTGGATGGTGCGGCCCTGCGGCAGGAAGGTGTCGTACGGGAAGTCGGTGCCCAGGAGCAGGACCAGGTCCGCCTCGTGCAACGCCTCGTGGCAGGCGCCGTAGCCGAGCAGGCCGCTCATCCCGACGTCGTACGGGCTGTCGTACTGGATCCACTCCTTGCCGCGCAGCGAGTGCCCGATCGGCGAGTTGAGCTTCCCGGCGAGCTCCATCACCCCGTCGTGGGCGTCCCGGACTCCGGCCCCGCAGAACAGGGTCACCCGGTCCGCCGAGTTCAGCGCCGCGGCGAGCGCCTGCACCTGCGACCACGGCGGGGCGGCCACCGCCTGCTCGTCGAGGAAGTGGCTGCTCCCGGTCGGCCCGGCGGCGGGCAGCGCGGCCACGTCGCCGGGGAACGCCAGGACCGAGACCCCGCGGGCGCCGATCGCGTGCTGGATGGCGATCCTCATCAGGCGCGGGAGCTGGGCGGGGGTGCCGGCCAGCTCGCAGAAGCCGCTGCAGTCGGTGAACACCCGGTCCGGGTGGGTCTCCTGGAAGAACCCGGTGCCGATCTGGCCGGACGGGATGTGCGAGGCCAGCGCCAGCACGGGCACGCCACTGCGCTGGGCGTCGTACAGGCCCTGGATCAGATGGGTGTTGCCGGGGCCGCAGGAGCCCGCGCAGACCGCGAGGCGGCCGGTCAGCTCCGCCTCGGCCGCGGCGGCGAAGGCCCCAGCCTCCTCGTTGCGGACATGCACCCAGTGCACGTCCGGAGCCCGGCGGATGGCGTCCACCACGGGGTTGAGGCTGTCCCCGACCACACCGTAGACCCGCTCCACCCCGGCCTGCCGGAGTACCTCCACCATCTGCTCGGCCACGCTGCCCATCGGGCCACCTCGTCTCACCGGCTGGTCACGGGACGCCACCAGCCTGCGGGCAGGGCGTCCGCCGGGCACCCGGGGCTACGGCGAACGGGTCGCCCGGGAGAACGGCCCACCCCGGGGAGAGGCGGACGGGTCACCGAAGGGGCGCCGGCTTCCCCGCCGCGGCGGCGGCCGTCACCGGAGCCCGCCGATCGGCGGGCTCCGGGCGGCGACGGGGCGTCACTCGGCCGGCAGGTGCTCCACCACGCCGATCGGCAGACCCGCCTGCGCCTGCCGCCTGGCCGGCTCGCGCCCCGGCGGCTGGATGCACAGCTCCTGCGGGGTCACCGGCACGGTGGTCGGCCGGCTGACCGGCCTGCCGTGCTCGAGCTTCAACTGCTTCCCCTCGTGCAGCAGGGTCATCGGCCCGCCCCGGCGCAGTGTGTAGGTGGTGCGCTGGTGGGTGATCTCCACGTGCAGCAGCCGGTCCCGGACCACCATGGCGAAGGCCAGCCGCCGCAGCCCGGCGGGCAGCCGGGGCCGGAAGGAGAGTTCCTCGTCGCGGTCGCGCAGGCCGCCGAGCCCCGCCACCAGGGCGATGCACGCCCCGGCCAGCGAGGCCATGTGCAGGCCGTCCTTGGTGTTGCCGCCGAGGTCGTGCAGGTCCATCAGGGCCGCCTCGGCGGTGTAGTCGTACGCCAGGTCCAGGTGGCCGACCTCGGCCGCGATGACCGCCTGGGTGCAGGCGGAGAGCGAGGAGTCGCGGACGGTGAGCCGCTCGTAGTAGGCGAAGTTGCGGGCCTTCTGCTCCTCGGTGAAGGCATCGCCGCGCACCTGCATGGCCAGCACCAGGTCGGCCTGCTTGACCACCTGCTTGCGGTACAGGTCGAAGTACGGGTAGTGCAGCAGCAGCGGGTACTTCTCCGGCGGGGTGTTCTCGAAGTCCCAGAACTGGTGGTCGGTGAAGCCGTCGGCCTGCGGGTGGATGCCGATCTTCTCGTCGTACGGGATGTACATCGCCGCGGCGGCGTCCCGCCAGGTCGCGGCCTCCTCGGTGTCCACGCCCAGGGCGGACGCCTCGTGCATGTGGCGGGTGGCGGTCTCGGCGGCGACCCGCAGGTTGGTCTGCGCCATCAGGTTGGTGAAGACGTTGTTGTCCGCGATCGCGCTGTACTCGTCGGGTCCGGTGACACCCTCGATCCGGAACCGGCCCTCGGAGTCGTGGTGGCCGAGCGAGCGCCACATCCGGGCGGTCTCCACCAGCAGTTCGAGGCCCAGGGTCTTCTCGAACTCGGTGTCTCCGGTGGCGCGGCAGTAGCGGGCGACGGCGACGGCGATGTCCGCACCGATGTGGAAGGCCGCGGTGCCGGCCGGCCAGTAGCCCGAGCACTCCTCGCCGTGGATCGTCCGCCAGGGGAACAGCGCGCCGGCCAGGCCGAGTTGGGCGGCGCGTTCGCGGGCCAGCGGCAGGGTGCCGTGCCGCCAGGTGAGCACCTGTTTTACCGCCGAGGGCATGGAGTAGGTGAGCACCGGCAGCACGAAGGTCTCGGTGTCCCAGAAGCTGTGCCCGTCGTAACCCGGGCCGGTCAGCCCCTTGGCGGGGATGGCCCGTTCCTCGCTCCGCGCGCCCGCCTGCAGCACGTGGAAGAGCGCGAAGCGGACGGCCTGCTGCAGCTCCACATCGCCGTCCAGCTGGATGTCGCTGGTGTCCCAGAACTTCTTGAGGAACTGCTGCTGTTCGGCGAACAGCCCGTCCCAGCCGGTGAACCGGGCGGCGGTCAGCGCGGCCTCCACCTGGTCGCGGACGGCGGGCAGCGAGCGGGTCGCCGACCAGCCGTACGCGATGAACTTGACCAGCCGCAGCCGCTCGCCCGCCTTGAGCACGGTGGTGACGCTGAACCGGCCCTGGTTCTCGGTGTACTCGGCGGTGGCGTCGAAGTGCTCGGGCCCCTCGACCAGGTGGTCCATCCCGGCCGCCACCCGCAGGCCGCTGAAGCGGGTCCGGTGCACCAGGACGGCCTTCGTTCCGTCGGCGTGCGCGGCCTCGCTGAGCAGCGGCGCCTCCAGGGCGGCGGCGGCGCGGGGGTCGCCCGTGCTCTCCGGCAGCTGCTCGTTGGCCACCAGCTCGGACTGGAGCACGATCCGCACCGGGTCGTCCACCGCGGTGACCTGGTAGTCGATCGCGGCGATCGCCCGCTGGGTCAGCGAGACCAGCCGGCTGGAGGTGACCTTGACCGTCCGCCCGGCGGGTGAGGTCCATTCGGCCTCACGCCGCAGGACGCCCTCGCGGAAGTCCAACTTCCGCTGGTGGCTCAGGAGTTTGCCGTAGCGAAGGTCGAAGGGCTCGTCGTCGACCAGCAGCCGGATGATCTTCCCGTTGGTGACGTTGATGACGCTCTGCCCGGACTCCGGGAAGCCGTAGCCGCCCTCGGCGTACGGCAGCGGCCGCAGCTCGTACACGCCGTTGAGGTAGGTGCCGGGCAGGCCGTGCGGTTCGCCCTCGTCCAGGTTGGCGCGCAGGCCGACGTGGCCGTTGGAGAGCGCGAACACCGACTCGGCGCGGGCGAGTCCCGGGATGTCCAGGCCGTGTTCGGCCACCCCCCAGGGATCGATGGTGAAGACGTTGGTCGCGGCCATGGCTAACTCCCCTCGTCCGTTCCCGTGTCGGGCCCGATCAGTTCGGCGAGGTCCTTGACCACGATGGTCGCACCGTGTTCGCGCAGTGCGTCGGCCTGTCCGACCCGGTCCACGCCGACCACCGCGCCGAAGCCGCCGGCCCGCCCGGAGGCCACCCCTGCGAGGGCGTCCTCGAAGACGGCGGCGTGCTCGGGCGGGACCCTCAGGGCCCGGGCGGCGGCCAGGTAGGTGTCGGGCGCGGGCTTGCCCGGCAGGTTCTCGCGCTTGGCGATCACCCCGTCGATCACCACGTCGAACAGCCCGTCGATGCCCGCGGCCCGCAGGACGTCCCGGCAGTTGGCGCTGGAGGAGACCACCGCGCGCGGCAGGCCGAGCACCCGCAGCCGGTGCAGGTAGTCCACCGAGCCCGGGTACGGCTGCACGCCCTGTTCCTGGATCATGCGCACCACGGTGAGGTTCTTGGCGGCACTCAGCCCCTGGACGGTACGGGTGCCCGGCAGGTCGGCCGGGGTGCCCTCGGGCAGCCGGATGCCCCGGGAGGCGAGGAATTCCCGGGTGCCGTCCAGCCTGGGCCGGCCGTCGACGTAGGCGTCGTAGTCCTCGACCGGGTCGAACGGGACGAACTCCTCGCCGGTGCGCTCGGCCTCGGCCCGCAGGAAGGAGTCGAACATGTCCTTCCAGGCCGCCGCGTGCACCTTCGCGGTCTGTGTCAGCACTCCGTCGAGGTCGAAGAGGAATGCTCGGATGTGGTCCGGAAGTCCCAACATGCTTGCCAGTGTGGCGCCAAGCAGCGGGCGAAGCCGCCCATTTGCGCCGTCTCTGCGCGTCGCGAACGGGCGGCTCCGGCGGCCCAACCGGGGGTCCCCGGACCGACCGGCCCTACTGCATCGGCTTCGGCTTGATCATCGCGAAGATGGCGCCCTGCGGGTCGGAGACCACCGTCATCCGCCCGGCCCCCATGTCGAACGGCGGGGCCAGCACATTGCCGCCGCGCTTCACCAGCGCGTCCACCGTGCTGTCCACGTCGTCCACCGAGAAGTAGGTCAGCCAGTGCGCGGGCGTGCCGGGCGGGTCGTTGGCCAGGTCGGCGACGCCGCCGACCGGACGGTCACCCACCTTGATCACGTGGTAGTCGCCCGCCTCCGGCATGCCCATCGGCTCGATCTCGGCACCGAAGACCGCCCGGTAGAAGGTCTTCACCTTGGCCAGGTCCCCGGTGTGCAGCTCGTTCCAGGTGAGCGCGCCGGGCTCGTTGACCACGTGCGCGCCGAAGAAGTCCACCGGCTGCCAGACACCGAACACCGCGCCGGTCGGGTCGCTCGCGATCAGCATCCGGCCGACCGTGCCGACGTCCATCACCGGCACCATCACACTGCCGCCGTTGGCGGTGACGGCCGCCTGGGTGGCGTCCGCGTCATCGGTCGAGAGGTACGTGGTCCAGACGGTGGGCGGGGCCGGCTGCCCGGGGGGAGCCATCGCGGGGCCGATGCCGCAGACCGGCTTCCCGTTCAGCGTGCACATCGCGTAGCCGCCGAACTCCGCCGGGCCGGCCTCGCCCTGCCAGCCGAACAGGTCCCGGTACAGATCGAGCGCGGCCTGCTGCTCGGACGCCATCAGGTCCACCCAACACGGGGTACCGGGCGCGTACTTCTCGGTAACTTCGGGCATCTCGTCTCCTCGTGGTGACCCCCGTCGCCCACCCTGACCGCAGCCGCCCGATCCTGCCACCGGAGGGGCGCTTCCGCGCGGCGACGCGGCGGACGAGGGGTCAGGCACGGACCGTACGTCCCCGGTGGAGCCGCGAACCGACGTCCGCGAACACGAGGTCCAAGCCCTCCCCGTGGCGCTCGGCATGGAGGTGCAGATGGGGCTCACTGCTGTTGCCGGAGTTCCCGACCTGCCCGAGCGGCTGCCCCGCCCCGACCTGCTCGCCGACGGCCACCCGTACGGTGCCGGGACGCAGATGGGCGAGCTTGACGGTCTCCGTACCGGTGTCGATGAAGACGTGGTTGCCGTACAGCGGCCCGTACCGGATGACTCCGGGGATCTGGTCCGGTAGCCCGTCGACCGCCGCGACGACCAGCCCGTCACACGGGGAGAACACCTCTGCCCCGTAGGCGTGGTAGGAGGTGAGCAGCCGGGGGTCGCCCCGGTAGGTGCCGCTTCGGCCCAGCCGGACCAGGTCGACGGCGCCGCGCTGCTCGTCCACGTCGACGTGGTGGTTCAGCCCCCGGCCCCCGCCCTGGCCGACGTACCAGCTGCCGCGCAGCGGGAACCGGGCCAGCGGCACCGCCGGCCCCGTCCCCCAGCTGTGCCGGCGGGACCTGACCAGCGCGACCACGCTCACCGCGAGCGGCACCGCGGCGGACGCGAGCTGCAGCCAGTGGCCGCCCCTGGGCAGTCCGGGCAGCCGGCAGGCCGAGCCCAGCGCCGCCAGGGCGCCGGCCTCGACCGGTCGGCGGATCCACCACGGCTCCATCGCCACGTTGCCGAAGCCCTCGATCAGGACGCCCCCGCAGGCGAGCGCGAACACCGCGCCGATCCAGCCGAGGACGTCCGGCACGGTCCAGCACCAGAGGACCAGGAAGCCGGCCAGCAGGAAGCGGGCGACCCGGCCGCCACTGCGGCCCACCGCCAGCGGAAGCCTCCTGCGCCGCTGCTGCACCGGGGAGATCAGCAGACCGGTGATCAGACCGTCCCGGCCGAGGCGCACCCACGCGAGGACCCGGCCGCCCGGCCCGGCGACCACCAGTCCCTCCGGGCTGTCGGACACCTCGCGGAAGCCGCCCAGCCGCTCCCGGGTGGCCGCCACGATCCGCTCAAGCCGATCGGCACCCACCTGCTCCACCAGCTGCGGCGCCAACTCCGCCCACCGCTCGGATGAGGCCCACAGGAACTCCCGGAGCGTCTCGATCTCGGCACGGCGATCACCCCGGTACGCAACGGACGACATCCCGGCAACCTACCCGACGGGCACCGCCGGCCTGTCGCCACGTCAACTCCGGTGCCGCGGCACTGGGTCCGCTCCGCACCGCCGGCTGCGGAGACTCCGGCAGCCTCGCGGCGATCGCCCGCCCGGGAAATGGAGAAGCCGGGTCGAACGTGCTCCGACCCGGCTCTCGAAACGGTGGGCCGCCAGGGGCTCGAACCCTGAACCTACGGATTAAAAGTCCGCAGCTCTGCCAATTGAGCTAGCGGCCCGCCAGCTCGCGCTCCACCACGGTGGTAGAGCACCTGCCAGGGTGATCCTACCCGGAGATCACCGGCGGTTGGCCAGTGGTTTGCCCGGGCCGGCCCGGGTTTCCTGCCGGGTGGGGGAGTTCGGGGCGGTCAGGCGGGGGAGGGCAGGTGGGCCAGGCGGACGCTGCGGAGCCAGGATTCGGCGGGTCCCTCGTCGGGCGCGGCGGGAAGGACACCGGGGCGGGCGAACCGGGACTCCGCGTCGGCGAGCAGGCCGGCGGCCTGCTCCGGGCGGTCCGCGTAGCGTTCGCCGAGTTCGCGGACCCGCTCGGGGTCGGTGAGCCGGATCCGCAGTTCGCCGGTCTCGTGCAGCGCCAGTCCCTGTCGGACCAGCCGGACCAGGTGCCGGGCGTGCTTGGCGGCCCGTCGTCGGGACGTCTCGTCGGAGGGATCGCGGCTGCTCAGTTTCCTGAACTGCTGGCCGGCGTAGCCGAGATAGGCGTCACGTACCGCGCGCTCGCTCAGGAAGGAGCGCCGGATCCCGATCAGTTCCTCCCCGAGCGGCGTCCGCACCTCGTACAGCTCGGATGGCAGCCAGGCCAGTTCGGCGGCGGTCGGATTGCAGCTCAGGGCGAGCCGGCACCACTTCGCCGCCTCGTGCAGGGTGCGGTCGGGGGCGGTGCTGACCTGTGACTCCGTCGGGCGGTGCAGACCGTGGAACTGCTCGGTGGGCGCGGCGAAAAGACCGAGCCGGTCGATGTCCGAACCGGTGTGCGCGAGGCCGTAGGCGGTGGAGCCGACGATGCCGGAGAGCAGTATGTGCACGAGTGGATCGCCTCCTCGGCGTGGTGACGGCTGTCGGGGTGTCGGCAGTCTCCCCGCTCGGCGCACCAAGTGCGAACGAATTCCCGGTGCCGGGCCACGGCGGGGCTCGGCGCTCGATCCGGTGCGGGGCTCGGCGTTCATGGCGGCACAATCGCCCCAAGTCCCGTCCCCGGTCGGAGACTTCCGCCACGTGGACTACGGTGGCCCGAGCAGTGCACCCAGCCGGTATCGAAAGGCTCCAGCATGTCCGAGGTCGTACTGGTCACCGGCGGCAGCCGCGGCATCGGCGCCGCCACCTCCAGGCTCGCGGCCGCCCGCGGGTACCACGTGTGCGTCAACTACCGTGCGGACGAGGCCGCGGCGGCCGCCGTGGTGGCCGAGATCCGCGCGGCCGGCGGTACCGCGCTCGCCGTCCGGGCCGACGTCAGCCGGAGTGCCGAGGTGGAGCGGCTGTTCCGCACCGTGGACGACGAACTCGGGCCGCTGACCGGCCTGGTCAACAACGCGGGCACGCTGGAGACGCAGTGCCGCCTGGACGAGTTGGACGAGGAGCGGCTGGCCAGGACCTGGTCGGCCAACATCACCGGGCCGTTCCTGTGCGCGGGTGCGGCCGTCCGCCGGATGTCCACCCGGTACGGCGGCAACGGCGGTGCGATCGTCAACGTCTCCTCCGCCGCCGCCCGCCTCGGCGCGCCGAACGAGTACGTGGACTACGCCGCCTCCAAGGGCGCCATCGACACCATGACCCGCGGACTGGCCCTGGAGGTCGCCCGCGAGGGCATCCGGGTCAACTGCGTCCGGCCGGGCCTGATCCACACCGGCATCCATGCGCTCGGCGGCGAAGCGGGCCGGGTGGACCGGATCGCCCCCAGCCTGCCGATGGGCCGCGGCGGCCGGCCCGAGGAGGTCGCCGAGGCCGTCCTCTGGCTGCTCTCCCCCGCCGCCTCGTACGCCACCGGCACCTTCCTCGACCTCTCCGGCGGGCGCTGAACACCGGGCGGCGGCACCGGCGGACACTGCCGGCAGAGGTCCCCGCCGGCACCGACGCCCACCGTTCATCCCGAACGCCCCGTGCCGGACACCCCGACGGGCTACCGTGGCGGGCATGAGCCTGTGCGACTCCGACGCAGCGTCACCCTTCCTCGACATCCCCGGCGTCCGAAACCTCCGCGACGCGGCCATCGGACCGATCCGCCCGGGCCTGCTCTACCGTTCCGGCTCGCTCAACCAGCTGACCCCGGAGGGCGCACAGCGCCTCAAGGCCCTGGGCATCCGATCCGTCGTGGACCTCCGCGGCGCCGTAGAGCTGGCGCACTGGCCGGACGAGCTCCACGGCCTCGACCTGACCACCCTCAACCTGCCGACCCTCCCGGAGCGCCGCGGCGACGAGCGGCCCTGGCCGGACGACCAGGCCGCGCTCTACCTCTACATGGCCGAGACCGCCGGTCCCTCGATCGCCGCCCTCGTCCGGCACCTGGCCTCCCCGGGCGCGCTCCCGGCCCTGGTCCACTGCGCGGTCGGCAAGGACCGCACCGGCCTCACCATCGCCGTCCTGCAGCGCCTGCTCGGCGCCGCCGAGGCCGACATCACCGCCGGCTTCCTCCGCTCCAACGCGGGCCTGGGCCTGCTCGACGGGCCCGTCCCGTACACCGACGAGACCGGCGCGGAACGCCTCTCCCGTCCCGTCACCGCCGAGTGTCTGCTCGACGCCCTGCACCGGCTGCACGAACTGCGCGGCTCCGTGGAGTCCTTCCTCCACGCCCACGGTGTGACCACCGGCGAGCTCACCGTCCTCCGCACGGCCCTGACCGGATAGGACCGGCCGAGCGGCGCCGGCCGGGTGAGCGGCCCTGACCGGCTGAGCCGCGGCACTCCCCACGCCGGGTGCGCGTTGGGTTCATCGGAGATCCGAGGAACAGAGCACCTGAGGAGTTGGACGATGGTGAAGATCCCGACAGCGGCGGTGGCGGCGGCCGGTCTCATCGGCGGGTACGGGGCCGCACGCTGGAGCGGCCGCCGCGAGCTGGGCGGGGTGGTCCTGGCGGCGGCGGGAGCCGCCTCGGCGTACCAGTGGCAGCGGCAGGCCGGCACCGGTACGGCCGCCGCCCTGACCGGCCTCTACGTCGCCGCCTTCGGCGGGTCGCACCCGCTCGCGAAGAAGATCGGCGCCTGGCCCTCCGTCTTCGCGGTCACCGGCGTCGTCGCGGCCGCCTCGGTGATCGCCACCCGCCGCTGAGCGCCCCGCCGCCCGGGGTCTGTCGGACCGGCTGAACGCCCCGGCAGGGGTGCTCAGCCGGTCGACCTGCCGAAGCGCCGCTCGAAGGCCGTACGGTTCACGGACACCGCGGCCCGGTCCCACACCGCGAACACCACCCGCGTGAACGCCGCGCCGTACGCCCCCAGCGCATGCTCGAACGCCGCCGCGACCTCCGCCGGGTCATTGCGGAAGACCCCGCAGCCCCAAGCGCCGAGCACCAGCTCCCGCACCCCGTGCCGCGCCGCCACCGCGAGCACCCGTTCGGCCCGTTCGGCCAGCACGCCCCGCACATCCACCGGAGCACCGCCCGAGCGCAGGGCCAGCTGACCGGCGTTGGGTGCCGGCGAGGTGAGGAAGGAGACCGTGTAGGGCCGCGCCAGCAGCGCGCCGTTGCCCTGCCGGATCACCGGCACCCGTGGGGAGAAGATCACCCGGTGGCTGTAGCGGAGGTCCGCCGAGGCCCGGTGCGCCTCGTAGTAGTCGGGGGCGGCGAGCAGGCAGTGGTACAGCAGCGCACTGCGGCAGAGGTCCTCCTCCTGCGCGCGGGCGCCCCGCAGGTACCCGCCGCCCGGGTTCCGCGCGGAGGCGAAGTTGAGCACGCCGACGTGCTCGCCGCCCTCCTCGACCAGCCGCCGGGCCGCCTGCACGCTCCCCTCGGCGGTGACCTCGGGCGCCCCGGTGAACGGACCCCGGCCGATGCCCCCGACCACCTCCGCAGGCCCGTACGAGACCGTCCCGGCCCGGGCGGCGGCCAGCAGCCCGCCGATCTCCACGACTGCTCCGGTGCCGTCCGCCCGGTAGCTGCCGCGCTCCGCTATCTCCTCGTTCACGACCGCGATCTGGTGCAACCTACTGCTCATGTCGGCGACCGTAGTTGAGCCGGCGCCGCGCCACCACGGGGTTTCGGGCACAACGCGGCCGGGCCCGCCCCACCGAAGTGGAGCGGGCCCGGCCGGAGCTCAGCGCGGTGCGTCAGTTCTTCCAACGCGGCTTGCGGTCACCGCCGTTGTAGCTGCCGCCACGCGAGTCGCGGTCGCCGAAGGAGCGGCCGCCGCGGTCGTCGCGGTTGAAGCCGCCCTGCGGACGGCCACCGGAGCGGTGGTCGTCACGGCGGGCGAACGGGCGGGTGTTGCCGCCGCGGTCGCGGTCGAAGGACGGACGGTCACC
>NZ_JBVIMH010000006.1:50292-57304 GCF_055579945.1 Kitasatospora sp. NPDC032150
ACCGAAGGAGCGGGCCGGACGGTCACCGAAGGAACGGCCACCACGCTCGTCGCGGTCCCGGCCGAAGCCACGGTCACCGCGGTCCCGGTCACCGAACGAACGGCCGCCGCGGTCGTCGCGGTTGAAGCCGCCCTGCGGACGGCCACCGCGCTCACCGCGGTCGCGGTCGAAGGACGGACGGTCACCGAAGGAGCGGGCCGGACGGTCACCGAAGGAACGGCCACCACGCTCGTCGCGGTCCCGGCCGAAGCCACGGTCACCGCGGTCCCGGTCACCGAAGGAGCGGGCCGGACGGTCACCGAAGGAACGGCCACCACGCTCGTCGCGGTCCCGGCCGAAGCCACGGTCACCGCGGTCGCGGCCGGAGGACGGACGCTCCCGGTCGCGGTCCCGGCCGAAGCCGCGGTCCTCACGCCCACGGTCGCGGTCGCCGTAGGAGGCACGCTCGCCGCGCGCCTCGCGGTACGACGGGGTACGGGTGGCCTCGGCCACCGGAGCGGCGGACCCGGTCTCGGCGGCGACGGTCCCGGCGGCGTCGGCCCCGCCCTCCTCGGCGGCGGCCTCGACCTCGTCCTCGATGCCCAGCTCGGCCCGCTCGCGGGCGGCCCGGGCGGCCAGCCGGTCGGCCTCCTCGCGCAGCTCGGCGGCGCGCTTCTGCGCCCGCTCCAGCTGGCGGGTGATCTCGGCGACCTCGCGCTCGGCGGCACCGGCGATGCCCGAGGCGGACTCGGCCTGGACCTCGATCAGCGAACGGGCGCCGGTGATCTTGGCGACCTCGGGGTCGAAGGCGTGGTCCAGGATGTGGCGGCCGGCGTCGACGCCGGCGTCCTCCATCAGGCGGAAGACGCTGCGGCGCTGGTGCGGCAGCACCAGGGTGACGACGGTGCCGGAGCGGCCCGCGCGGGCGGTACGGCCGGAGCGGTGCAGGTAGTCCTTGTGGTCGCCGGCCGGGTCCACGTTGAGGACCAGGTCGATGCCGTCCACGTGGATACCGCGGGCGGCGACGTCGGTGGCGACCACCACGTTGACGTAGCCGTCCTTGAAGTCACCCAGAACCCGGGTGCGGGCGCCCTGGGTCATACCGCCGTGCAGCGCGTCGGCCTTCACGCCGGCCTCGATCAGCTGCTCGGCGACCCGGTCGGCGCCCATCTGGGTGCGCACGAAGATGATCGTGCGGCCCTTGCGGGCGGCGATCGCGTTGGTGATCGGCGCCTTGTCCTTGGGCTTCACCACGAGGATGTGGTGGGTCATGGTGGTGACGGCGCCGGCCGACGGGTCGACCTCGTGGGTGACCGGGGCGTTCAGGTAGCGCTTGACCAGGGTGTCGATCTCGTTCTCCAGGGTGGCGGAGAACAGCAGGCGCTGGCCCCCGGCCGGAACCTGGTCGAGGATCTCGGTGACCTCGGGCAGGAAGCCCATGTCGGCCATCTGGTCGGCCTCGTCGAGCACGGCGACCTGGACGTCGTCCAGCTTGGCGCTGCCGCGGTTGATCAGGTCGCGCAGGCGGCCGGGGGTGGCGACCAGGACGTCGACACCGCGCTCCAGCGCGTAGATCTGGTTGGACATCGAGGTGCCGCCGCAGACGACCTTGAGCCGCAGGCCGAGCACCGAACCGAACGGCTCCAGGGCGTCGGCGACCTGCATCGCCAGCTCGCGGGTCGGCACCAGGATCAGGCCGCGCGGGTGCTTGGGCTTGGTGCGCTCGCCGTCGGCCAGGCGGGTCAGCAGCGGCAGACCGAAGCTCAGCGTCTTGCCGGAGCCGGTACGGCCGCGGCCCAGCACGTCCTTGCCGGCCAGGGCGTCCGGGATGGTCGCGGCCTGGATCGGGAACGGGGTGGTGACGCCGCGCTTGGCGAGGGCGCGCACGACCTCGTCCGGCAGGCCCAGGTCACCGAAGGTGACGGTGGGCTCGGCGGTCTCCGCGTCGGCGGTCTCGGCGATCTCGGTGGAGTCGGCGGCGGCAGGAACATCGGCGTCCGAACCGTTCGCGGGCATGGCGAAGCGGTCGTCGTCAATGAGAGACATTCAAAACCTTCCGGAAGTGGCACGCGCCTAAGTCCGGGGTTCTGTTCACAACCGCCTCTATGCGGTCAGCCACGGATCGCCGGAACGCGCCAAGGGCGCCAGATGGGAACAGGGCGCCAGTCAAATGGATCAAACGAACGATCTACCACCATAGAGGAACCTCCGGATCCAAGGCAAATGCACTGGCCACAGCGCTAACGGCCGGTGGATCCGCCGGTCGGGGCCACCGTTCGGCTGCCGCTCGGCGAAGGGTCCGGCGTCTTCGTGGTTGGCGGCGGCGCAGGCGTGCTCGGGGCGGTGCTGGGCGGGGCGGCCGAGGAGGCGGACGCAGACGCGCTCGGCGGGCCCGGAGGCTTCGGCTCACTCGGACGGGTCTCCGGGCTCCCGCTCGGGGCGCCGCCCGGCTCCGTGCCGGGCGTCGACCCCGGCTGCCCGGCGACCGGCGGCGGGGTGGCCCCGGGTGCCGGCGCTCCCGGCGCGGCCCCGGCACCCCCGGCGGCCGGCGCCTCACCGGACGAGCCGTGCTCACCGGGACGCTCCACCCGCAGGCCGCTGCCGGCCTTGCCCGGCGCGCCGCTGGCTCCGGCCTTCCCGATCACTTCGGTCTGCCCGACCGGCTGGGTGCCGGGCTGATCGGCGGAACCCGCCCCGACCGACATGCACCCGGCCATCCCCATCCCGGCCAGGGCCAGCGCCACTGAACCTGCCACCCGGGCCCGCGCACTCCCGCCCGGACGGCGGCCCCCGCTGCCCCCCGCGACCACCCGGACCACGCGCCCGGCCCTCACCCGCCCTGCCATCACCGAGCCACCTCTCCTGCCCGCCCCGCCCGGGCCGGCCTGGGACGGCCGCCCGCGCACGCTCCGCTCACGGTGCCCAACGCGCGCGAAGCCGCCCGGACACGGGCAGCGGACGAGTCGATGGCCGTCCGGCACCGGGATCTGGCCAGGGGCCGGACGGGTGAACCGGCAGCGTCCGCCGCCGGCGGGGCCCCTGCCCCGATCAGGCCCAGAGCGCGTCCGCCAGCCCGGTCCCCGCCCAGACCGCGCCGAGACCGGCCAGCAGGCTCCCGGCCACGTTCGCCACCGCGAGCAGCCCGGCCCCGCTCTCGACCAGCCGGAGCGTCTCGTACGAGAAGGTGGAGTACGTGGTCAGCGCCCCGCACAGGCCGGTACCGAGCAGTAGCTGCGCCTGCGAGCCGACCGCTCCGGCGGCCACCGCTCCCGTGATCAGCCCCAGCACCAGGCAGCCGCCGACGTTGACCGCGAAGGTCCCCCAGGGGAAGACCGTGTCGTGCCGGGCCTGCACCGCACGGTCCGTCAGATAGCGCAGCGGCGCACCGACGGCGGCCCCGGCGAGCACCAGCAGCCAGTTCACCAGCGTCGCGGCACTCATTCCGCCTCCTTCGCCCTGCTCCGTCCGACGTACCGGATGACCTCGCACTCCTCGAGCGTCACCAGCCCCTCCTCGACCAGCCCGTCGAGCTCCGGCAGGAAGGCCCGGATCCGCTCGGCGGTGTCCACGATCACCACCGCCACCGGCAGGTCCTCGCTGAGCGACAGCAGCCGTGCGGTGTGGACCAGCGAGGAGGCCCCGAAGCCCTCGATGCCCCGGAAGACGCTGGCCCCGGCCAGCCCCGCGGCGTGCGCCCGGTGGACGATCTCGCTGTACAGCGGCCGGTGGTGCCGAATGTCGCTCTCCCCGACGAACACCGTCAGCCGCAGCGCGACACCCGTCAGCCTGGTCATTTCGCACTCCGATCACTCGCGGGGCTCGGCCCGCAGGCCCGCCCCGGCCGCGCCCCGGGCCTGCCACACCGCCCGCAGCCGCCGGGTCAGCGCCGACGCCCCCCAGACGGCCGCCAGCGCGGCCAGCAGGGTGCCCGCCAGGTACGCCAGTCCCTGCGCCGTCTGCCCGTGACCGACCAGGCGGCGCACGTCCACCGCGTACGTCGAGAAGGTCGTGAACCCGCCCAGCACACCGGTGCCGAAGAACGGGCGCAGCAGCGGGTGCGGCG
Organism: Kitasatospora sp. NPDC032150; assembly: GCF_055579945.1. Taxonomy (NCBI): domain Bacteria; kingdom Bacillati; phylum Actinomycetota; class Actinomycetes; order Kitasatosporales; family Streptomycetaceae; genus Kitasatospora; species Kitasatospora sp. NPDC032150. Next base: position 54,335 of record NZ_JBVIMH010000006.1, read on the forward strand.
TCCGCCCCTCGGTGATCTGCACCAGGAAGGCGCCGATCACCGCGCAGCCGACGACGTTCACCACCAGCGTGGTCCACGGGAAGGCGGTCGGCGCGGTGGGCCACAGCAGGCCGGCGGCGTACCGTGCGGCGGCACCGAGCATCCCGCCGAGCGCGACCACGGCCACCGCCGGGCCCTGCCCACGGAGGACCGGTGGCCGCCGCTTCACCTGCGCGGCCGTCCCCCGCCCCTGCTGCTGCCTGCTCTGCTGCGAACCCACACTCCAGTGAATCACCGACGACTGGGTGATTCGCCGGTGGCCGCCCCGCACGGCCGCTCACCCACCGGGACTGCCCCGCCACCGGGAACCGCCGCCGCCGATCATCTGGCAACGCGTCACCCGTCGTCCGACAATGGACCGGTGGAGATGACCCGGGACGAGTTCGAGACGCTGGTCGCAGATGCCCTGGACCAGATCCCCCCGCAGCTCGCGGCCATGATGGACAACGTCGCCGTCTTCGTCGAGGACGAACCGGATCCGGACCACGCCGACCTGCTCGGGCTGTACGAGGGCACCCCGCTCACCGAGCGCGGCGAGTGGTACGCGGGCGTGCTGCCGGACCGCATCCTGATCTACCGGGACCCGATCCTGCGGCACTGCGAGACCCGCGAGCAGGTCGTCGAGAAGGTCCGCACCACGGTGATCCACGAGGTGGCCCACCACTTCGGCTTCGACGACCACGAGCTCCACGAGCTCGGCTGGTCCTGACCCCGACCCCGTCCGTGCGGCCCGTTCTGACGGTCCGCCTCGCCCGGACGGAATCCGTTTTGGTGTTCGTGCCCGGCATCCCATATGCTTCTCGACGTCCCCGAACGCTGGATAACAGCCGGAAGGGCCGCAAGCCCTCATCGTCTAGTGGCCCAGGACGCCGCCCTTTCAAGGCGGTAGCACGGGTTCGAATCCCGTTGGGGGCACGCAGTACCGTAGTAAAGTCAGTGCCGCAAGGCCTGCGCGGAGAAATACCGTGCAAGGTCCCGTGGAGCAGTTGGTTAGCTCGCCACCCTGTCAAGGTGGAGGTCGCGGGTTCAAGTCCCGTCGGGATCGCTCGTCTCGCAAGAGACGGTGTAGTACGGCCAGGTAGCTCAGTTGGTACGAGCGTCCGCCTGAAAAGCGGAAGGTCGCCGGTTCGACCCCGGCCCTGGCCACCAGTGCTGAACAGCACAGAGCCCCCGAGCGCATCCCGCTACGGGGGCTTTTTCGTGCCGTTTGACGCCAACGAACGGCGGACGGCCACCGTCCTCTGCCCGAGCCGCTGGTGTCTCTCGGCGAGCCCCGACAAGCGGGACGGACTGCTGTGGCGACGCCTGGCCGCCGATCCTCGATGACGGGATCCGTCGAGCCGGGGCAGACATACGCCCACAGTCAGCTGCCGCGCCTACCGACCGGGACCGACCCGTGCACTTCTCGGCTGAACCTGACGCGGAGATGAAAGACTCGGCCAACGGCGAACTCGCCGACTAGGCTGGAGCATCAGCTGACTCACCCGGAGGGCGCCGCGAATGAACCCCGAGCACTTCGCGCTCCTTCAAGAGGCCCGCAGGAGCCTGCCAGACGGGTTCAAGGTCGAACTCTCCGGCGACACCATCGTCATGATGGTCAGCCCCTCGGGTATTCACCAACGGAATCTCTTGGTGGTGCGCCGCCAGTTCGACGCGTACGCCCCGGCAGGACTACTGCCCAGCGAGAACACGGACCTCGTCTCGCCCAATGTCGGCAAGAGCCGCAATCCCGACCTGACGTACCTGCCGGACGATGCACTCACGACCAGGGACAACCAGGTTCCTGCCGAGGTTGCCGCGATTGCCGTCGAACTGGTCTCACCGTCCAACCCGGAGAACGACTGGGTGGGGAAGGTACGGGACTACCCGCTCATGAGAATCCCCCTCTACCTCGTGATCGACGCAAGGGAGAAGGCGGTCACGCTCTTCAGCCGACCCGACGGCACGAAGTACCACCGCCGTGAGGACATCGCGTTCGGCGAGACCATCCACATCCCGGAGCCGTTCGACTTCGAGCTGATCACGACCGGCCTGCTCCCCTACTGAGCACAGCCAGCACATGCGAAGCTCCACCGGTTGACGCCGACGCTGACGCCAACCGGCATGGACGACGGCGCCCGAAGCCGCGCTTCCACGAGCAGCAGAACCCACCCGCACCGGGGTATTTCGACTGCCCGGCTTGGCCTGAAAAGCGGAAGGTCGCCGGTTCGACCCCGGCCCTGGCCACCAGTGCTGAACAGCACAGAGCCCCCGAGCTAGATCACTAGCCGGGGGCTTTCTCGTGCTTCCTGACGTCAGTCTGACGGCTACGACCGATCAGCCCAGCAGATCAGCCAACCGATCGAGTGCCCGCCGCTTCTCCTCCGTCGAGGCATGCGCATAGACGCCGAGGGTCATCCGCAAGTCGCTCTGCCCGGCCATCTCGCGGACGGTGTGAGGCGCGACACCCAGGTCAAGCAGCAGCGACACGAACGAGTGCCGGAGATCGTGGAAGCGGAAGCCGTCCAGGCCCGCCCGCTTCCGAGTGGCGTGCCAGTACCCGTCCACCCCCGACCCCGGCCGGGTGAACCGCACCGCGTACGGCGCCGGCAACCTTGGAATCGATCATCTAGCGGGAATGCCGATCCTCGATGATGGAATCCGTCAAGGCCAAGGCAGACAGTAAGCGGCGATGGAACCCGAGCAGCCACGCACCGTCGAGCAGATCCGAGGTCTCCCGGTTGCTGCGGGTCGTCGGCGCCCTTAGACCTCGATGCCGCACTCGGCCGCGCCACCGCGCTGGATCCGCTAACCATCGGCGGTGAGGGACACCCCCAGGGCTCGGGCGGGGCGGGCGGCCCGGCCGAGCGCCGCGGTCCCGGTTTTACGCTCCCTTGGGGTGTGCCCCCTTCTAACCCCCCTTTATCGCACCGCGATCGAGGGGGCAGAGGT
>NZ_JBVIMH010000006.1:57310-90786 GCF_055579945.1 Kitasatospora sp. NPDC032150
GTACTCCCCCCCCCCCCCCCCCCCCCCCCCCCCCCCCCCCCCCCCCCCCCCCCCCCCCCCTCCTCCCGCCCCCACCCCCCACCCCCCCCCCCCCCCCCCCCCCCCCCCCCCCCCCCGCCGCGGTCCCGGTCTGACGCTCCTTCGGGATGCGCCCCCTTCGACCCCCCTTCGGCCGCACCGCGATCGAGGGGTCAGCGGTCGGCCAGCAGCGCGGTGGCCAGCGCCAGGGCGGTGCTCGGTCCTCTGCCACGACGGGACCGTGCCTTGGGCAGTGACGGCATGTGGCTGGGGCCGCGCTCCTGGCGGACCCGCTCGATGACCGTGTTCCCGGTCTCCGCCTCCAGCACGGGTGCGTAACCGGCGGCCCGCAGTGCACCGAGGGTCGGTTCGGGCCCGGCAGTGCTGATCAGCACGGTCGGCGCGATCCGCCGCAGCCCGAGCTTGGACAGCGCACGGGCCTTGGAGAGTTCGAGCACCAGCGCCTCGTCGTCGGAGCGGATGCAGCACGCCGAGCGCACCACGCGCATCCGGCCGTGGGTCCGCGCGGTGTCCTTGATCAGGTACTCGAGAGGCTGCGGAAGCGGCCGCCCGCCCTCCGAGACCTCGGTCAGCCGGACCAGCAGGTCCGCGGCGTCCATCCCGGAGTCCAGGGCCCGGCGGACCGCCGCAGGAGTGATCCGCCACACCACGGCATGACCCTCGGACTCCCGCTCCGCACAGGCGGACAGCAGGTCGGTCAGCTCCGGCGCGGCCGCACCGGCGACCATCGCCGTGAGGTCCGCCTGAAAACGGGCGGTGGTCCGCGGCGCGGGCAGCAGTGCGTCCAGGACCGCGGTCAGGTGCCCGACCGCGGCGTCCAGAGCGGGGTAGTCACGCAGCGCCGGTCCGGCACCCGGAACGGCGGGGAAGTGGCGGTGTGCGCCCGCGTTCAAGAGCCCGAGGACGGCGTGTCCGACCGGGCTGAGCGCCCCGTGGACGACGACCCCTAGCAGCTCCGCCTCCGCCAGGGTCGCGGCGATGCGATCGGCCTCCCACGGGCCCCGACCGATGACCGCCGGACGGAACCAGGCCGCCGTGGCCATCAGACCGGCCGGAGCGGAACCCCCGCCCCCGTCGGCCCGGCGCGTACCGACCCCGCGCCCGGCCGGCAGGGTGGCCAGCGCCTCCAGCACCGCGCGGCGCACCTCGACGGCCTCGACGTCCTGCGGGCTGACCAGCGCGACCGGGGTGTCGTCCCCGTCCGGCCAGTGGGTGAACACCTCGGGCACCACCGCCCAGGTGGCGACGAGCGGCAGCAGCCGCCGCGCGGGCGAGGAGGCCAGCCACTCCTCGTACCGTCCGGTGGGAAGCATCCGGACGGACGGTCGGGGCACCGTCGGACGCGCCGGGGCCCGCCTCTTGGCAGCGTTCTCCATTTCCTCGGCGACGGGCGTGATCAAGTCCGCGTTGGCGGCCAGGTCGAGCCACAGACGGGCCTGCTCCTCCGGCACACCGACCGCCTTCGCCATGCGCCGGGTGTCCCGGACGGCGATACCACCGGCTTTGCGCACCGCGAGCGGCTGCTCCGCGATCCAGCGCAGCATCAGCTCGACCCTGGAAGCGGCTTCGGCCATCGCGGCCTGCGCCTGGCCGTCGACGGCGACGGGGATCTCCACCGCACCGGCGACCGGGGGCGGGAAAGGCTCGTACGCCGGCGCGCGGTCATGGTCGCGCAGCGCGTCGGCCACCTCGCACGGCAGCTCCGCCAGGTCCGCACCCGCCGGCAGCACGAGGGCGCGAGCAGCCAGCCAGTCCGTTCCCGGATCTCCCGAGCCGCTTTCCCGGAAGGTGAACTTGCCTTCGGCGCCCGCCTGGTAGCCGAATCCGTAGCGGGCGACGAAGCAGTGGGTTCGCAACAGCGGCGGGCCGGCGACCAGCTTGTCCAGCAGCTCGCGGGCCTCGGGAGGCGCCTCGGCGGCCAGGGAACGCACCCGTTCCCCGTCGCGGAGCGCCGCGACGATCCACCGCTGCGCCTCGTCGCGGGTCCGTGCCTTCGACAGCCCCAGGCCCTGCGCGACGCGGTGGACCTCCGGGGCGTTGAAGGCCTCACTCAGCAACTGGTCGGCCGGCCGGCCGTAGCCGCTCGCCTCCCTGGACCGACGGTGGAGCAGGATCGGGACGACGATCTTGCTCCCGAACGGCGGCAGCACCAGGGCTCGCTCGGCCAGCCGGGACAGCGCGGCCTCGGCGACGGCCCGGCCGTCGGCATCGAGCTCCAGGAACCGGAAGAGCTGTTCCCGTGTCACCGCCCGCTCGGCGGGATCGGCCGCGGGCAGGTGCGGACGTGGCCGGTATCCGTCGTAGCCCATGATCAGATGCGGAACGCGCGGTGCGGCAGGAAGCAGCCCGTGCAGCCGCTCCGCCAAGGCCGTTACGGCGGTGAGCAGCTGAAGGTCCCCGAGGTCGATCTCGCGCAGCCCCAGGTCGACCGACGGATCCGTCAGCAGGTGCTCGGCCAGCTCGGCCACACTCTCCACCCTGCCCGCGTACGGAAGTTCGCGCTGCTCCATCAACTCGGCCAGCTGCGACGGGGTGCGCTCGGCCAGCCAGGCCGCGAGGTACTTGACAGTCGTCACTGCACCGAGCGTAGTGAATCGTCAGCACCGCCGGCGGCGAACTCCGGCAGCCCGGAGCCGGAACCGCCTTCCGGTTCCACCGCCTGGCCGCGGGACGCCCGGCCGACGGCCTTCGGGTACCCGGCGGTCCTCGCCTTCGTCGAGGACCGCCGGGCCACGGCCTCCCGGGAGGGCCGGCCACCACCGGGAGCGCCCGCCCGGCCGATCAACCGCCGGCCCGGAGGGCGTGCGGGCCACCGTCCGGATCGACCCGGCTGCCGGCTGGGGGCGGGCGGGCCGCCGCCCCGGGCAAGCCACGCGGCCGTAGCGCCGAGCGGTCTGTGACACTGGAGGGGCTCGAAAACCGAGGTGCGCCTGCCTGCGCCTCCTTGCGAACCTAGAGGGATGTCCGCAGTGAGTTCTCCCGTAGCCCAGCCCGCCGATGTGCCCACCATCGGGGGGTTGGCCGCCCGTCTGCCCGAGCTCACGATCCGCGACCAGCAGCGGATCGGCCGGCGGCTGGACGGCGCACGACGGGTCCGGAGGCCGGAGGCCCGGCAGAAGATCGCCGAGGAGCTGGCGGCGGAGATCGACAGGGCCGAGCTCCGCGTCCGGGCGCGCCGCGCGGCCGTCCCCGCGATCGGCTACCCGCAGGAGCTGCCGGTCAGCCAGAAGAAGGACGAGATCCTCGCCGCGGTCCGGGACCACCAGGTGGTGATCGTCGCGGGCGAGACCGGCTCCGGCAAGACCACCCAGATCCCGAAGATCTGCCTGGAGCTGGGCCGGGGCATCAAGGGCCTGATCGGCCACACCCAGCCGCGCCGGATCGCCGCCCGTACGGTGGCCGAACGCGTGGCCGAGGAACTGAGGACCCCGCTCGGCGAGGCGGTCGGTTGGAAGGTCCGCTTCACCGACCAGGTCGGCCAGGACACCCTGGTCAAGCTGATGACGGACGGCATCCTGCTAGCGGAGATCCAGACCGACCGCGAGCTGCGCCAGTACGACACCCTGATCATCGACGAGGCGCACGAGCGCAGCCTCAACATCGACTTCATCCTCGGCTACCTCAAGCAACTGCTGCCCCGCCGCCCGGACCTCAAGGTCGTGATCACTTCCGCGACCATCGACCCGGAGCGGTTCGCCGCGCACTTCGACGACGCCCCGATCATCGAGGTCTCCGGCCGCACCTATCCGGTCGAGGTCCGTTACCGCCCGCTCCTGGAGGACGGCGAGGGCGAGGAGGACGTCGACCGGGACCGCGACCAGGTCCAGGCGATCTGCGACTCGGTGCAGGAGCTCCAGGCCGAGGGGCCGGGCGACATCCTGGTCTTCCTCTCCGGCGAACGCGAGATCCGCGACACCGCCGACGCGCTGAACAAACTGAACCTGCGGTTCACCGAGGTCCTGCCGCTCTACGCCCGCCTCAGCTCGGCCGAGCAGCACCGGGTCTTCCAGCGCTCGGGCAGCCGCCGGATCGTGCTGGCGACCAACGTCGCCGAGACCTCGCTCACCGTCCCGGGCATCAAGTACGTGATCGACCCGGGCACTGCCCGGATCTCCCGCTACAGCCACCGCACCAAGGTGCAGCGCCTGCCGATCGAGGCGATCAGCCAGGCCAGCGCCAACCAGCGCAAGGGCCGCTGCGGCCGCACCTCGGACGGCATCTGCATCCGGCTCTACTCGGAGGAGGACTTCCTCTCCCGCCCCGAGTTCACCGACGCCGAGATCCTGCGCACCAACCTGGCCTCGGTCATCCTGCAGATGACGGCGGCCGGCCTCGGCGACATCTCCGCCTTCCCGTTCCTGGACCCGCCGGACTCCCGAAACATCAAGGACGGCGTCAACCTCCTGCACGAGCTCGGCGCCCTCGACCCCGCCGAGACGGACCCGCGCAAGCGCCTGACCGCCCTCGGCCGCAAGCTGGCCCAGCTCCCGGTGGACCCCCGGATGGCCCGCATGGTGCTGACCGCCGACGGGCTGGGCTGCGTCCACGACGTGATGGTGATCGCGGCCGCGCTCTCCATCCAGGACCCGCGCGAGCGCCCCGCCGAGAAGCGCCAGGCCGCCGACGACCGGCACCGCCGCTTCACCTCGGAGACCTCCGACTTCCTCTCCTACCTGTCGATGTGGCGGTACGTCAGGGAGCAGCAGCGCGAGCTCTCCTCCTCCGCGTTCCGCCGGATGTGCAAGTCCGAGTTCCTCAACTACCTGCGGATACGCGAGTGGCAGGACATCTTCCACCAACTCCGCACGGTGGCAAAGCAGTTGGGCGTCCTCGTGGACGAGCCGCTGCCGGACGCCGAACCTGACGGCGACCGGATCCACCAGGCGCTGCTCTCCGGACTGCTCTCGCACATCGGCCTGTTCGACGTGGAGAAGCGCGAGTACGGCGGCGCGCGGGGCGCCCGCTTCGCGGTCTTCCCCGGCTCCGGCCTGTTCAAGAAGCCGCCGCGCTGGGTGATGTCGGCGGAACTCGTCGAGACGTCCCGGCTCTGGGCCCGGATCAACGCGAAGATCGAGCCGGAGTGGATCGAGCCGCTGGCCGGCCACCTGATCAAGAAGACGTACAGCGAACCGCACTGGGAGAAGAAGGCCGGCGCGGTGCTGGCGTACGAGAAGGTCACCCTCTACGGGGTCCCGATCGTCGCCCAGCGCAAGGTCAACTACGGCCGGATCGACCCCGAACTCTGCCGCGAACTCTTCATCCGCAACGCGCTGGTGGAGGGCGACTGGGAGACCCACCACAAGTTCTTCGGCGAGAACCGCAAGCTGCTCTCGGAGGTCGAGGAGCTGGAGAACCGGGCCCGCCGCCGCGACATCATGGTGGACGACCAGACCCTGTTCGACTTCTACGACGCCCGGCTGCCCGAGGAGGTCGTCTCCACCCGGCACTTCGACTCCTGGTGGAAGAAGGCCCGGCACGAGCAGCCGGACCTGCTCAACTTCGAGAAGTCGATGCTGATCAACGACGCCGCCGACGGCGTCACCGAGGCCGACTACCCGGACTACTGGCAGCAGGGCAAGCTGCGCTTCGCGCTGACCTACCAGTTCGAGCCGGGCAGCGACGCGGACGGCGTGACCGTGCACATCCCGCTGCCGGTGCTCAACCAGGTCACCTCGGAGGGCTTCGACTGGCAGATCCCGGGTCTGCGGGCGGAGCTGGTCACCGCGTACATCCGCTCGCTGCCCAAGGCGATCCGCCGCAACTTCGTCCCCGCCCCGGACTTCGCGGCGGCCGCGCTGAAGCAGGTGAAGGACCGCCAGGAGCCGCTGCTGCCCACCCTGGAGCGGATCCTGCACCGGATGTCGGCGATCCCGATCCCGGCGGACGCCTGGGACGACTCCCGGATCCCCGACCACCTGAAGGTGACCTTCCGGGTGGTGGACGGCAAGCGGAAGCTGGCCGAGTCCAAGGACCTGGAGGAGCTGCGGCTGAAGCTGAAGCCCAAGCTGAAGGAGACGCTCTCCAGCGCCGCCTCGGGCAGGGGCATCGAGCGCGCCGGCCTGACCGCCTGGCCCGCCGACCTGCCGGTGCTCCAGCGCACCTTCGAGCAGCGCTCACGCGGGCACTCGCTGCGCGCGTACCCGGCGCTGGTGGACGAGGGCGACAGCGTGGGCATCCGGCTCTTCGACACGCCCGAGGCGCAGGCACGGGCGATGTGGGCGGGCTGCAGGCGGCTGCTGATGCTCACCGTCCCCTCGCCCGCCAAGTCCATCCAGGGCCGGCTGGGCAACCAGGCCAAGCTCGCCCTCTCCCACAACCCGCACGGCTCGATCACCGCACTGTTCGAGGACATCGTCGCGGCGGCCACCGACCGGCTGATGGCCGTGAACGGCGGCCCGGCCTGGGACGAGGCGGCCTTCACCAAGCTGTACGACAAGGTGCGGGCCGACCTCTACGACCTGTCCGCGGACACCACCCTGAAGACGGCCGGCGCGCTGATCGCCTTCCACAAGGCCTCCACCCGGCTGAAGTCGGTCTCCAGCCCGGTGCTGCTCTCGGCGGTCAACGACGTCCGGCTGCACCTGGCCTCACTCATCCACGCGGGCTTCGTGGCCGAGACCGGCTGGCAGCGGCTGCCCGACCTGAAGCGCTATCTGCTCGCCGTGGACCGGCGCCTGGAGGCGCTGCCCAACCACCCGCAGCGCGACCTGCTGCACCTGGGCAAGGTCCAGCAGGTGCAGGAGGCCTACGGCGAGCTGCTGGCGAAGGTCCCGGCCGGCCGCGAGCCCTCGCCCGAGGTCCGGGCGATCCGCTGGATGATCGAGGAGCTCCGGGTGAGCTTCTTCGCCCAGGGGCTCGGCACCCCGGCCCCCGTCTCGGAGAAGCGCATCCTCAAGGCGATGGACGCCGCCGGCAGCACCCCGTAGGACCGCCGTCCGCCCCCGGACCGGGGGCGGACGGACTCAGTTCGACCTGGGGGCCCGACATGCAGTACGATCTGTCTTGTTCGCGAGCGACGAGCAAGCGGACAAGAGATCAGAACACTCTGGTCCCGTGGAGCAGTTGGTTAGCTCGCCACCCTGTCAAGGTGGAGGTCGCGGGTTCAAGTCCCGTCGGGATCGCAGTACAGGAGAGGCCCGGAGCCGAAAGGTTCCGGGCCTCTTGCTTTGCCCTGACCGGGCGTCAGTTCCCACTACCGCAGTGTAGGTCTAGACCACAAGGTAAAGATCCTGTGGTGGTCATCACTTATTTCTTCTTGAGGCCGGACACTCCAGACACCCTGAACGCCAACCCTAATTTAATATATAAAATTGTACATGTATTTCCCAGGAATTCCCCCACCCACATCAGCACCAATAGGAACATCCGATTCCGGACATGCGTGAGGGGCCGCGGCCCAGACCCGGCGGAGTCAGGGATACGGCCCCTCACGAAATGTGTCAGCGGGCCTCTCAGGCCTCTGTACGCTGCGCCGGAATACCGGCCAGCAGTGCGCGCACCTCCGCCTCGCGGTAACGGCGGTGGCCGCCGAGAGTGCGGATGGACGTGAGCTTGCCGGCCTTGGCCCAACGGGTAACCGTCTTAGGGTCCACGCGGAACATGGTGGCGACCTCTGCCGGTGTCAGCAGCGGCTCAGCGTCAGGGGTACGAGCGGTCATGAGCGGCCTCCTCGGGAGAACCGAACCAGGGCGGTTCTATCCTTCAAATTCTGCACCTTGGCCCGCGATGCCCGAAATGGCACAGACGGGCCGAGTCGGTTATAGGACGAACGGCTTGTCCTGGTGTCTACAACTACACCATTCGTCCAGCCCCATCGGCCAAACCGCCAAAATTGACCCCTCACGGGTTCAAGCACGACGGAAGGCCATGGACCAGCCCATAGCGGACAGTCACCGTACGGTGACCATCGGTCAGGAGTGGACCAGACCCTTAGTTTCCCCGCAAAGCACGCACTACCGCCAGATCCACCCAAAAGTGGACACACGTGAGTGAACTTGGGCCGGTTGTCCCATTTTTGCATATAGGTGTAAGTTCGCGTCAACGGTGAGTAGTGTCACGTTCGAGGGGTATTGACCCGAACCGGGACCTAGGTCCCCGCTCGCCTGTTCCAAAGGGCCCGACCATCCTCACCCGGACCACTGACATCCTCCCCCGGAGGACTGCTGAGGGCGCGTCAGGCGCCTCTCAGCAGCCTGTCGCACCGCTGCGGGCCGACCGGCCAGCAGCCCTCCCCGTCAGCTGGCGTACCGCAGGGCCAGCACCTGGCGCCAACGCGCCGTCACCGTCTCGTATGCCCGCACCGCGCCGGCCTCGTCGCCGGAGCGCAGCGCCAGCAGGCCGGACTCGATCTCGGCCACCGAGTCCTCCACCGCCAGCCGTTCGGGACCCAGCAGGTGCACCAGGCCCCCGTAGTCCAGTTCCACCAGGGACCGCGGGTGGAACTCCTCCAGCCAGCGCCCGATCTGCTCCACCTCCTGCACCAGCGGGCCGCCCTGGCCGGCCGGTCCCCGCGCGGAGCCGCCGGCCCTGCCGAGCCCCTGCCGCTCCCGGAGCGCCCGGTAGGCGCGCGCCACCCGGCGGCGCGCCTGCGCCATCGGCGTCAGATAGAACAACGCCGGCGCGACCTGCCCCCGCCGGCCCTCGGCGCTGCCCGGCACGAAGCAGCGGTCCTCCGCCCCGAACGGCAGGAACCAGCGCAGCGGCACCTCCCAACGGCTGGTCAGGATCCACGGCCGGGCGTCCGGGTGGCCCGCCTGCCAGCGCTCCTTCTGCGCCGTCGCCGCGGCCCGCGCGGCCGGCGGCAGCACGGTGTCCAGCAGCGCCACCGGCAGCGAGGCGCGCAGCTCGTCCAGCGCCTGCCAGCTGCGCAGCCGGGTGGCCCACGGACAGACGTAGGTCACCCCGTCCAGCTGCCGGACGAAGGCCTGCTCGCTCTCCCGATCCGGCAGGGGGCGCGGAGTGCGGCCCACCACCTCGGCGAGCGCCTTGCGCTGTTCGACGAGTGCGGCCGGGGCGACCGAGTGCTCGGGGACGGTGGCGTCCGGGCCGTGCGTGGCGGCGTACGCCTGCCAACGGGCCCGCTCGGGCTCCGGATAGGCGGCCAGCGGCTCGTAGACCCGCAGATGGGCGGCGTACGGCGGAAGAACCGAAGTGCGCACGGTGGTCACGCATCGCATCGTCGCACGCCGCACCGCCCGCCGGGAGGGTGTTCCGGGCCTCTTTGCAGCCACCCGCTCCCGTTGCCCGCCACGGCCCTGGCTCGTTGCCGGTTCCGTCCCCCTTTCGTTGCCGCACGGGGGCAGATCCGGGGCCCTCCCCGGGGCTACTCTTCCCCCAGCCGCCCACACCACAGCAGTGGGCCACAGATACTGGAGTCACCACAGTGACCGACGTACAGACCTCCGCGACGCACCCCGCACCCGGTGTGCTGAGCAGGATCTTCCGCACCGAGCAGGACGGCGCCCCCGGCGACGGCCACGAGCAGGTAGTCCTCTGCCACGACCGCAGCAGTGGCCTGAAGGCGATCATCGCCATCCACTCCACCGCACTGGGCCCGGCCCTCGGCGGCACCCGCTTCCACCAGTACGCCTCCGAGGAGGAGGCCCTGGAGGACGCGCTGCGCCTGTCGCGCGGCATGAGCTACAAGAACGCGCTGGCGGGCCTCGACCTCGGCGGCGGCAAGGCCGTCATCATCGGTGACCCCGACAAGGCGAAGAACGAGGCGATGCTCCGCGCCTACGGCCGCTTCGTGCAGTCCCTGCGCGGCCGCTACATCACCGCCTGCGACGTGGGCACCTACGTCCAGGACATGGACGTGATCGCGCGCGAGACCGAGTTCGTGACCGGCCGCTCGCCGGAGCACGGCGGTGCCGGCGACTCCTCCATCCTGACCGCCTTCGGCGTCTTCCAGGGCATGCGCGCCTCCGCCCAGGCCCGCTGGGGCCAGCCCACCCTGCGCGGCAAGCGGGTCGGCGTCGCGGGCGTCGGCAAGGTCGGCCACTACCTCGTCGGCCACCTGGTCGCCGACGGCGCCACGGTGGTCATCACCGACGTCTCCGAGACCGCCCTGAACCGGGTCCGCGCGGCGCACCCGGAGGTCGAGGTGGTGGCCGACACCAAGGCCCTGCTCCAGGCCGACCTGGACGTCTACGCCCCCTGCGCCCTGGGCGGCGCGCTCGACGACCTGACGGTGGGCGCGCTGGGCGCGGCCGGCACCTCGATCGTCTGCGGCGCGGCCAACAACCAGCTGGCCCACCCGGGTGTCGAGAAGGACCTCGCCGACCGCGGCATCCTCTACGCGCCCGACTACCTGGTGAACTCCGGCGGCGTGATCCAGGTCGCCGACGAGATCGACGGCTTCAACTTCGAGCGTGCCAAGAACAAGGCCACCAAGATCTTCGACACCACCCTGGAGATCTTCACCCGGGCCGCCACCGACGGCGTCCCGCCGGCCGTCGCCGCCGACCGCCTGGCCGAGAAGCGGATGCGGGAGATCAGCGCGCTGCGCACGATCCTGCTGCCGGGCGCCCGCAAGGCCTGAACCGGGCCGGTCCCGGCCGACGGGCGAGTCGGCACCTGAGCCGGGGAACGCCGGCACCGGGGAGAGCGCCCGGGGGCGGCCGGCCGAGCCACCGGCCGCCCGAACGGAGCAGTGCGCCCGGGGCGGGGGATCAGAGGTCCCCGGGCTCCGCCCCGGGCGCATCACAATGTGGAACCGGATTCTCGATTTGTAGCCCGAACGGGCGATCCTGCGCCCCGGGCGAGGGATAATCGGTCCCGGAACGACGGAACCGGCGCAGGCTGCGAACAGCCTGCGACAGCCCGGAAATCCCCACCTGACCAGGAAAGAACCGGTTTCGGGGACAGACTGTGCGCGCCACGTCACACCGGCGACGTACCGTCCGGCGGCGGAAACAGGTACCGTTAATGCTCCAAGGGACGGCACTCCCACTTCGGGCGCGCCGCTCCTGATCATGAACACGTGTCAGACTCGGGGCCGTGAGCCCCACCGTTGAGGGGGTCGACCCATGGGGCGCGGCCGGGCCAAGGCCAAGCAGACGAAGGTCGCCCGCCAGCTGAAGTACAACAGCGGCGGCTTCGACGCTAACCGTCTGTCCAACGAGCTGGGCGTAACCTCGAACGCTTCGATCAACCCTGAGCCGATCGAAGAAGAAGAGGACGACGATCCCTACGCGGCGTACGCAGCTCGCTACGACGACGAGGACGACGACGCGGAGGACGCGGGCAGCAGCAGCCAGTCCCGCCGCCGCGCGTAAGAGCCTGACCGGACCGGCTTGGCGCTCCCGGAGCGCCAGGCCGGTCTTCGGCGTTCCCGTGCACCTGCCCACCGGGCCGGGTCGGACCCCGCGGGGGCAACGGGTGGCCCCGGGACGGTGACGAGCCTCCGGGGACGCCGGAGAACGCCTGGAGGGGCCTCAGCCACCTCCGGAGCGGCCGGACGCACGACCAGGCGCAACCAATCCCGGAAGCACGGAGAAGGGGCCCCGAGGGGCCCCTTCGTCCGTTGCCGCGGGCGTCAGAGCTGGAAACCCTCGTACGCGTTGTAGAGCGCCGCAGCGCCGTCGTGCTCGTCCGTGCGCTCGACGACGTCACCGAGCAGCCAGGCCTCGACGCCGCGATCCTCCAGGACCGCGAGCACCACGTCGACCGAGGACGGCGGAACGACGGCGACCATGCCGATGCCCATGTTCAAGGTCTTCTCGATCTCCAGCGCGGCCATCCGGCCGACCTGGGCGACGGTCTGGAAGACCGGCAACGGGGTCCAGGTGCCGCGGTCCAGGCGGGCGTGCAGGCCGTCCGGGATGACCCGGCCCAGGTTGGCCGCCAGGCCGCCGCCGGTGACGTGCGAGAAGGCGTGGATCTCGGTGGCCCGGGTGAGCGCCAGGCAGTCCAGCGAGTAGATCCGGGTGGGCTCCAGCAGTTCCTCGCCCAGGGTCCGCCCGAACTCCTCGACCTGTCGGTCCAGCGACCAGCCGGCCTGGTTCAGCAGGACGTGGCGCACCAGCGAGTACCCGTTGGAGTGCAGCCCGGACGCGGCCATCGCGATCACCACGTCACCCGCGCGGACCCGGTCGGCGCCCAGCAGCGCGTCGGCCTCCACCACGCCGGTGCCGGCGCCCGCGACGTCGTACTCGTCCGGGCCCAGCAGACCGGGGTGCTCGGCGGTCTCGCCGCCGACCAGCGCGCAGCCGGCCAGCGTGCAGCCCTCGGCGATGCCCTTCACGATCGCGGCGACCCGCTCGGGCACGACCTTGCCGACGCAGATGTAGTCGGTCATGAACAGCGGCTCGGCGCCGCAGACCACCAGGTCGTCGACGACCATGCCGACCAGGTCGTGGCCGATGGTGTCGTGCTTGTCCATGGCCTGGGCGATGGCGACCTTGGTCCCGACGCCGTCGGTGGCGGAGGCCAGCAGCGGACGCTCGTAGCGCTTGAAGGCGGAGGCGTCGAAGAGCCCGGCGAAACCACCGAGGCCGCCGATCACCTCGGGGCGGTCGGCCTTCTTCACCCACTGCTTCATGAGCTCGACGGCACGGTCGCCGGCCTCGATGTCGACACCTGCGGCGGCGTAGGTGGCACCGCTCTCGTTGCTGGTCACTGCTGTGCGGCCCTCTCGGGTCGAAGGGGGTTTGGAACGGACACCTCGGTCAGCGAGGAAGTCTTCGGGGGCGGGAACCCGCTCGGGGCGCGGGGAACCGCGCGGCGCGGGGCCCCGGTGCGCTGGTCGCGCCCCGAGGCCCCCGGTCGTCCGTGGGACCGTGCGCCCGCGGCCCTCCGCTTCGCGCACCCGGTCGACCGGGCGGTTCCCCGTGCCCCTGGCGGCCTGCGCCCGTTACGGCCGTCGCAGCGCGTCGCCCGCGCCCGCGCCCCCGATCAGCGACTGGACCCCGTCCAGGTCGCTGGTCGGCTTGCCGCGGACGGGCTTCCGCTGCTGCTTGCCGCCGGCGATCTCGGCCTCCAGCAGGAGCTTGCCGAGCAGCGCCGGATCGGGCAGCTCCATCGGGTACTCGCCGTCGAAGCAGGCCCGGCAGAGCCGCTCCTTGGGCTGCTTGGTGGCCTCGATCATGCCGTCGAGCGAGATGTAGGCCAGGGAGTCGGCACCGAGGGTGCGGCCGATCTCCTCGACGCTCATCCCGTTGGCGATCAGCTCCGCGCGGGTGGCGAAGTCGATGCCGAAGAAGCAGGGCCACTTGACCGGCGGGGACGAGATCCGGATGTGCACCTCGGCGGCACCGGCCTCGCGCAGCATCCGGACCAGCGCGCGCTGGGTGTTGCCACGGACGATGGAGTCGTCCACGACCACCAGGCGCTTGCCAGCGATGACTTCCTTCAGCGGGTTGAGCTTGAGCCGGATGCCGAGCTGGCGGATGGTCTGACTGGGCTGGATGAAGGTGCGCCCGACGTAGGCGTTCTTCACCAGGCCCGAGCCGTACGGGATGCCGCTGGCCTCGGCGTAGCCGATCGCGGCGGGGGTGCCGGACTCGGGGGTGGCTATCACCAGGTCGGCCTCGACCGGGGCCTCCTTGGCCAGCCGGCGGCCCATCTCCACCCGGGAGAGGTGGACGTTGCGCCCGGCGATGCTGGTGTCGGGGCGGGCCAGGTAGACGTACTCGAAGACGCAGCCCTTGGGCCTGGCCTCGGCGAAGCGGCTGGTGCGCAGGCCGTTCTCGTCGACGGCGATCAGCTCGCCGGGCTCCACCTCGCGGATGAAGGAGGCGCCGACGATGTCCAGGGCCGCCGTCTCGGAGGCGACCACCCAGCCGCGCTCCAGCCGGCCGAGGACCAGCGGGCGGATGCCCTGCGGGTCGCGGGCGGCGTAGAGGGTGTGCTCGTCCATGAAGACGAGCGAGAAGGCGCCCTTGACCCTGGGCAGGATCTGCCGGGCGGTCTCCTCGATGGAGAGGTCCGGCTGACCGGCGAGCAGGGCGGTCACCAGGTCGGTGTCGTTGGTGGCCGCGGTGCGCCCCGAGCGGGAGACGTGCTCCTCGCCGGGCAGCTCGGCGACCATGGCCGCCAGTTCGGCGGTGTTGACCAGGTTTCCGTTGTGGCCGAGGGCCAGCGAACCGCGCGCGGTCGCCCGGAAGGTCGGCTGGGCGTTCTCCCAGACCGACGAACCTGTGGTCGAGTAGCGGGCATGTCCGACCGCGATATGCCCGTGCAGGGATCCCAGTGAGGCCTCGTCGAAGACCTGGGAGACCAGTCCCATGTCCTTGAAGACGAGAATCTGGGAGCCGTTGCTCACTGCGATGCCCGCGGATTCCTGTCCACGGTGCTGCAGGGCATAGAGGCCGAAGTACGTGAGCTTTGCGACCTCCTCGCCGGGAGCCCAGACACCGAAGACGCCACAAGCGTCCTGGGGGCCTTTCTCGCCGGGAAGAAGATCGTGGTTGAGTCTTCCGTCACCACGTGGCACGCCTTCGAGTCTAGGGCAGTTCCGTACGCGTTCCGGAACTGGGGAGCCCCCGATTATTGGCCGATCGAATAGCAACGCGCGTAGACAAAACATAGCGACGCGCGTAGACAAAACCCCTTACCGCGAGCGCAATTCCGGCACCGCAATTCGCCGGGCCCGGAGTTTCCTTGCGCCGCGTGCCTTCGGGGGATATCGGACGGCTGACGGCGCATCGGGGGCGGGGCGGTGACGTGACACTGCTCACCCGGCGGGCAGCACCAGCTCCCACGCCCCGGCGTGCACCGTCCAGGTGCGGGCGCCGAGGGGGCCGAGCGCGCGCCCGTCCGCCTCGCAGCCGAAGCCGTGACCCGTCACGGTGAGGCTGCCCGCCCTGACCCGCCGCGGTTCGCCGCCGGTGTGCAGCCACAGCTCCAGCACGCCCTCGCCGATCGGGACGGTGATGTCGAGCCGGCACGGCGGCCGGTGGACGTCGGCGAGCGGGCGGCCGTCCGCCTCGATCCGCAGCCGGGGATGTCCGACGGACGCCGTCGCCTGCTCGGCCGCAGCGAATTTCGCCCATAGCGAACGCAGCCCGCCTACTCGGCCCCGGCGGTACGGATGGATCCGCAGGTCCCCGAGGACCACCTCGTCGGTGTCGTCGATCAAGAGGTCCAGTTTCCGCGAGGCGCCGGCCATCACCGCGCGGGCCGCGGCGACCGGCTCCGGCGGGACACCCAGCGCCCGTACCGCGGCCACCGCGCCGGGACGCCCGACCGGTACCACGCCGAGCGCGTCGGCACCCAACTCGCGGTGCCGGTGCAAGGCCTGAAGTACCCGTTGCACGGCCAGATCGGAACCGATCACGACCGGTCGCCGGCGGCCACGACGCGCCAGGGCCCGGTCAAGTTCGGACGGGCTCTCCGGCAGCGCCACCTTGACGTCCGCCCCGCCGCACAGGACGTCCCGGGCGATCCGCACCGACTCGCCGTCGCTCCGCCGGGCCACCGGATCCAGTAGCACCAGGAGCGGGCCCGGACCCGGCCGGCCCGTCGGACGGGATTCGGACGTGGACAGCGACGACACGACCGGTCCTTCCTCAGGTAATCTCTCGGTGCAAGAGCCCCTTGCGCCATTGCGCCAGGGGCTTCGTCTATCTCGGGGCAGACAGCGGCCTACGCAGGATGCCCCAACCGGAAGGGGTGTACGCCTGTGCCGGCACTCGTGCTCGTTGGCGCCCAGTGGGGAGACGAGGGCAAGGGGAAGGCCACCGACCTCCTCGGCGGCTCCGTCGACTACGTCGTCCGCTACCAGGGCGGCAACAACGCCGGTCACACGGTGGTCATCGGCGACCAGAAGTACGCCCTGCACCTGCTGCCTTCCGGCATCCTCAGCCCGAACGTGACACCGGTGATCGGAAACGGCGTCGTCATCGACCCGGGCGTGCTGCTCTCCGAGCTCGACGGCCTGAACCAGCGCGGCATCGACACCTCCAAGCTGCTGATCTCGGGCAACGCCCACCTGATCACCCCGTACCACCGCACCCTGGACAAGGTCACCGAGCGCTTCCTCGGCAAGCGCCGGATCGGCACCACCGGGCGCGGCATCGGTCCGTCCTACGCGGACAAGATCAACCGCGTCGGCATCCGCGTGCAGGACCTGTTCGACGAATCGATCCTGCAGCAGAAGATCGAAGCGGCCCTGCACGACAAGAACCAGATCCTGGTCAAGCTCTACAACCGCCGCGCCATCCCGGCCGACCTGGTGCTGCAGGAGTACCTGGGCTACGCCGACCGGATCAAGCCCTTCCTGGCCGACACCACCCTGGTCCTGGACCAGGCGCTCAAGGACAACAAGGTCGTCCTGCTGGAGGGTGGCCAGGGCACCCTGCTGGACGTGGACCACGGCACGTACCCCTTCGTGACCTCGTCCAACCCGACCTCCGGCGGCGCCTGCACCGGTGCCGGCATCGGTCCCACCAAGATCGACCGGGTCATCGGCATCCTGAAGGCGTACACCACCCGCGTCGGCTCGGGCCCGTTCCCGACCGAGCTGCTGGACGCCGACGGCGAGGCGCTGCGCCGGATCGGCGGCGAGCGCGGTGTCACCACCGGCCGCGACCGCCGCTGCGGCTGGTTCGACGCGGTGATCGCCCGCTACGCCACCCGGGTCAACGGCCTGACCGACTTCTTCCTCACCAAGCTGGACGTGCTCACCGGCTGGGAGCAGATCCCGGTCTGCGTCGCGTACGAGATCGACGGCCGCCGGGTCGAGGAGCTCCCGTACAACCAGTCCGACTTCCACCACGCCAAGCCGATCTACGAGACGCTGCCCGGCTGGAACGAGGACATCAGCAAGGCGAAGACCTTCACCGACCTGCCGAAGAACGCGCAGGCGTACGTGAAGGCGCTGGAGGAGATGTCGGGCGCCCCGATCTCCGCGATCGGCGTCGGCCCCGGCCGCGACGAGACCATCCAGATCAACTCCTTCATCTAGTCGCCCGGGCCTGCCTGCAGGCCGGCCGTGAAAGGGCCCGCACCGAGTCGGTGCGGGCCCTTTCACATGGGTCCGGAACTTTGAACTAGTTCATACAGCTATTGCACATAGTTCAACTTGCGGCTAGCGTGCGGCAGATGACCGCCAAGCCGCCCGCCCCCGTCACCCTCGCCGGCGCCCACGTCCGCCTGGAGCCCTTCGACCGGGCCCACCTGACCGACCTGTTCGCGGCGACCGGCCGGGACGAAGAGGTGTGGCGGTGGATCCCGGTACCCGTCCCACAGACCGAGCACCAGCTCGCCGAGCGAATCGGCGCCTGGCGGGACAACGGCTTCCTGCCGTTCGCGGCGGTCGGCCAGGAGACCGGCCGCGCCATCGGCCTGACCTGCTACCTGGACATCAGCACCGCCGACGAGCGGTTGGAGATCGGCGGCACCTTCTACGCCCGCTCCCACTGGCGCACCGCGGTCAACACCGAGGCCAAGCTGCTGCTGCTCGCCCACGCCTTCGAGGAACTGGACATGGGCCGGGTCTGCTGGAAGACCGACAGCCGCAACGAGCGCTCTCGAAACGCCATCAGCCGCCTCGGCGCCCGGTACGAGGGCACCCACCGCCGTGACCGCCACTGCCCGGACGGCACCTTCCGGGACACTGTGTACTTCTCGATGCTGCGTGACGAGTGGCCGGCCGCGAAGGCCCGCCTGACCGAACGCCTGGCGGCTGGCTAGACCGACCGGGCCCGCGCGCGCCGCACGGCCGACCGGGCGCCGCGTGCTCGGGCCGGGTGACCGGTCTCCCGGGAAGTCCAGAGGCCCCCGGTCCGCTGTCGGATTACCCGAGTAGCATCCCGCTATGACGCAGTCCGACGCCGCACCCGCAGGTAGACGCCGCTCAGGGTTTGTCGCCCTGGGCATGGTCGGCACGCTCGCGCTGGCGCTGACCAGCTGTTCGTCCAGCAACAACCCGCCCCGGCGCTGTGTGGACCCGGGCACCCTCAAGGTCCTGGACAACCACTCCTGCACCGACAGCAAGTCCACCGGCCGCTGGTACTACTGCGGTTCGGGCACCACGATCGCCGCCGGAGGCACCTTCGACAAGGCCGCCACCAAGCGCGGCGGCTTCGGCTGCCCCAAGCCCTCCCACACCGGCGGCGGCTGACGGGCCGTGCGACGCCGCACCATCGAACCCCGCCCCGGCTGGCGGCAGACCGTGGAGGGCCAGGGCCTGCTGTACGCCGTCTGCGACGACCCCCGCAATCCCGGCCAGGAGTACGCCTACTGGGACGAGAGCGCGTACTACGAGTTCTCGTCGCCCGAGGTCGAGCGGCTGGAGGGTGTGGTCGAGGAGCTGCACGAGCTGTGCCTGCGGGCCGCCGACCACGTGGTGCGCGAGCGCCGCTTCGCCGACTACGGCATCACCGACCCCGGGCTGGCCGAAGCGGTGGCCGAGTCCTGGCGGCGGCGCGACGAACAGCCCTCCGTGTACGGCCGGTTCGACCTCGCGTACGACGGCAGCGGCCCGGCCAAGCTCTTCGAGTACAACGCCGACACCCCGACCTCACTGATCGAGGCGGCCAGCCCGCAGTGGTTCTGGATGGAGGAGCGCTTCCCCGGCGCCGACCAGTGGAACTCGCTGCACGAGCGGCTGGTCGACGCCTGGGCCCGGCAGAAGCACCTGCTGCCGCCCGGCCCGGTGCACTTCGCGCACTCGCGCGGGGACACCGAGGGCGAGGACTGGATGACCACCCTCTACCTCCAGGAGACCGCCGAACAGGCCGGGCTGACCACGGTCGGCATCGCGATGGAGGACATCGGCTGGGACCCGCTCTCCGGCCGCTTCGTGGACCTGCAGCAGCGCTACATCCGGTCCGTCTTCAAGCTCTACCCGTGGGAGTGGCTGGCCACCGACGAGTTCGCCGGGCAGCTGCTCGACGGACTGGACCAGGGCGGCGGCACCGGCAGCACGCTGTGGATCGAGCCCGCCTGGAAGATGCTGCTCTCCAACAAGGCGCTGCTGGCGGTCCTCTGGGAGCTGTTCCCCGGCCACCCCAACCTGCTGCCCGCCTACCTCGACGGCCCGCGCGAGCTGGCCGATCCCGGCGGGCCCGGCTACGCGGCGAAGCCGCTGCTCGGCCGCGAGGGCGCGGGGGTGCGGATCGTCGCCCCGGACGGATCGCGGAGCCGGCTGGCCGACTGGGCCGGCGACCCCGACCGCTACGGCGCCGAGGGCTACTGCTACCAGCAGTTCTGCCCGCTGCCGGAGTTCGACGGCAACCGCCCCGTCCTCGGCACCTGGGTGGTGGACGGCGAATCCGCCGGCCTCGGCATCCGCGAGACCGAGGACAGCCTGATCACCCACCAGGGCGCCCGCTTCCTGCCGCACGTCATCGTCTGAGCCGCGCTACCGCACGTGTTCCTTGAGGATCTCGGTGTCGTCCAGGGTGATGCCGACCGGGTCGGGGATGGCCACGGTGTCCCCGAAGAAGTACGTCCGCGCGTGGTACCGGCCGTCGACCGGGTCCGAGTGGACGACGATCTCCCCCCGCTCGCGGTCGACGAGCAGGTAGACCGGGATGCCCGACTGCGCGTAGGCGGCCGGCTTCTCCCGCAGGTCGCGCTGGTCCGCGTCCCGGTCGTACGAGGTCACCTCGACGACCATCAGCACCCGGTCCGCGTCGGCCCACTCACCGTGGCCGGTGAAAGCTCCGTCCGGCGCCAGGGTGCCGTCCGGCCGGGCCCGGCCCGACCGGTACTCCTCGACGATCAGGCCGCGCTCCGGATAGAGCCACAGATCGGGCCGCTGCTGCATACAGCGCTTCTGAAGCCACTTGATGATCTCGTCGTGGTCCCCGTCCGGAACCGGCTTCACTCCGATCCTGCCGTTGATGAACTCCAGCCGGACGTCGTCGCGCTCTGCGGTGGCGGCGAGGTTCTCGAAGGCCTCGGCGCTCATCTGGGGCGAATCGGCGATCGCAGTCATCTCCCGCTCCTCGTCACGGTCCGGTGGCGGTTCCAGCACCGACGGGTACAACGAGAGTCTATGCACGCGGTCACGCGCCGGAATGGGCGCGGACACCGTGCGGTTTGATTGGTGCATGGCTTCTCGTGCACGTGTACGCGCCCCCGAACTGGTCGGCAAGGGCGGCTGGCTCAACACCGGCGGCAAGGAACTCACCCTGGGTGATCTCCGAGGCAAGATCACCATCCTGGACTTCTGGACGTTCTGCTGCATCAACTGCCTCCATGTCCTGGACGAACTACGGGAATTGGAGGAGAAGCACCGCGACACCGTGGTGATCGTCGGCGTGCACTCCCCCAAGTTCGTGCACGAGGCCGACCACCAGGCCGTGCTGGACGCCGTCGCGCGCTACGAGGTGCACCACCCGGTGCTGGACGACCCGGAGCTGGCGACCTGGAAGCAGTACGCCGTCCGGGCCTGGCCGACGCTGGTGGTGATCGACCCCGAGGGGTACGTGGTCGCGCAGCACGCGGGAGAGGGACACGCGCACGCGATCGCCACACTGGTCGAGGAGCTGGAGGCCGAGCACCAGGCCAAGGGCACGCTGCGGCGCGGCGACGGCCCGTACGTGGCGCCCGAGCCGGAGGCGGGCGACCTGCGCTTCCCCGGCAAGGCCGTCCGGCTGCCCGGCGGGACCTTCCTGGTCGCCGACTCCGGCCACCACTCGCTGGTCGAGCTCGCCGAGGACGGCGAGACGGTGCTGCGGCGGATCGGTGACGGCGAGCGCGGCCTGGTGGACGGCACCGCGCCCCGGTTCAGCGAGCCGCAGGGCCTCGCCCTCGTCCCGGCCGAGCTGGGTCTGGACTACGACGTGATCGTCGCCGACACGGTCAACCACGCGCTGCGCGGCGTCCGGCTGGCCGACGGCCGCGTCACCACGCTGGCCGGCAGCGGGCGCCAGTGGTGGCAGGGCTCGTCCACCGAGGGCCCGGCCCGCGAGGTGGACCTCTCCTCGCCGTGGGACGTCGCCCACTTCGACGGCCGGTTCTGGATCGCCATGGCCGGGGTGCACCAGCTGTGGGCGTTCGACCCGCTGGCCGGCACCGTCGGCGTCGCGGCCGGCACCACCAACGAGGGCCTGGTGGACGGCCCGCTGACCGAGGCCTGGTTCGCCCAGCCGTCCGGGCTGGCGGCCTCGGCCGACGGCGAGCGGCTCTGGGTGGCCGACTCGGAGACCTCCGCCCTGCGCTGGGTTTCACGTGAAACCCAGTCCGCGCACACCGCCGTCGGCACCGGCCTGTTCGACTTCGGGCACCGCGACGGCGCCGCCGGCCAGGCGCTGCTGCAGCACCCGCTCGGGGTCACCGTGCTGCCCGACGGCTCGGTCGCGATCGCCGACACCTACAACCACGCCCTGCGCCGGTACGACCCGGCGAGCGGCGAGGTCACCACGCTGGCGACGGACCTGCGCGAACCCTCGGGCGCGGTGCTGGTGGAGGGCGACGTCGTGGTGGTCGAGTCGGCCAGGCACCGGCTGACCCGGCTGCGGCTGCCCGAGGAGGCCGTCCGGGTCGAGTCGGTGGCGCACCGCACCCAGCGGGCGGCCACCGAGGTCGCCCCGGGCAGGCTGCGGCTGGACGTGGTCTTCTCGGCGCCCGCCGGCCAGAAGCTGGACGAGCGCTACGGCCCGTCCACCCGGCTGCTGGTCAGCGCGACGCCGCCCGAGCTGCTGGTCTCCGGGGCGGGCGCGGACACCGCGCTCTCCCGGGAGCTGGTGCTCTCCGCCGAGGTGGCCGAGGGTGTGCTGCACGTGTCCGCGATGGCCGCCTCCTGCGACGACGATCCGGAGATCGAGTTCCCCGCCTGCCACGTCCACCAGCAGGACTGGGGCGTCCCGGTGAAGCTCACCGCCGACGGCGCCACCCGCCTCCCGCTCGTCCTGGCCGGCATGGAGTAACTTCCGCCTACGGCAAGGGCGTTGGAGGGAAAGAGAGCAGGCCAGGGCGCGGGGAAGTGCGCCCTGGCCTGCTCGCCCTGCCAGCTGCTCAGCCCTCCAGGAAGGCCTTGACGGCACTGGCCAGCAGGTACGGGTCGTCCGCGCCGCAGAGCTCGCGGGCCGAGTGCATGGAGAGCGCGGCGATGCCGCAGTCCACGGTGGTGATGCCGAGGCGGGCCGCGGTGATCGGGCCGATGGTGGTGCCGCAGGGCATGGCGTTGTTGGAGACGAAGGTCTGCCACGGCACACCCGCCTTCTCGCAGGCGGCCGTGAACACCGCCCGGCCGACCGCGTCGGTGGCGTACCGGTTGTTGACGTTGACCTTGAGGATCGGCCCGCCGTTGGGCAGCGGGTGGTGGCCCGGCTCGTGCCGCTCGCTGTAGTTGGGGTGGACGGCGTGGCCCATGTCGGAGGAGAGGCAGACCGTGCCGGCCAGCGCCCGAGCGCGGTCCTCGGCAGTGCCGCCGCGCGCGTACACGCTGCGGTCCAGCACGTTGCCCAGCAACGGACTCTGCGCGCCGGTGTCGGACTCGCTGCCGGTCTCCTCGTGGTCGAAGGCGGCCAGCACCGGGATGTACGGCAGCTCGGCGCCCGCGACGGCGGCGAGCGCGGCGGTCGCGGCGTGCACCGAGAGCAGGTTGTCCAGCCGGGGGGCGGCCAGCAGCTCGCGGTCCCGGCCCAGGTAGGCGGGCGGCTGCACGTCATGGGTCATCAGGTCCCAGCCGATGACGTCCGACGCGGCCACCCCGGCCCGCTCGGCGACGAACTCGATCAGCGACCCCTCGGTGACCTCACCCAACCCCCAGATCGGCGTGAGGTGGCGCTGCTTGTCCAGCTTGAGGCCCTCGTTGACCTGACGGTCCAGGTGGATGGCCAACTGCGGTACGCGCAGCAGCGGTTCGTCGATCTGCACCAGCACGGTGCTGCCGTCGCGCAGTGCGAGCCGCCCGGACAGGCCGAGGTCGCGGTCCAGCCAGGTGTTCAGCGGCACTCCGCCGTAGATCTCCACGGCCACCTGCCGCCAGCCCGCTGAACCGGTGTCAGGCAGCGGCTTGACCCGCAGGTTCGGCGAGTCGGTGTGCGTGCCGACCACGCGGAACGGCGTCTCGGGGCCGGCCCCCTCGGGCACGTACCAAGCGATCAGCGCACCGCCCCGGATCAGGTACCGGCCGCCGGGGGCCGCGTCCCAGGCATCGGTCTCCCGGACCCGCCGGAACCCGGCCTTCTCCAGCCGCTCCGCAGCGCTGGCCACGGCGTGGAACGGCGACGGCGAGGCGCTCAGGTAGGCGATCAGGTCGTCGGTGTGCGTTCGGTCGAAGGCGGCCTGACGGGCGGCGGTTGACATGCTGCTCCTGAGTTGAGGGAGGGCGGAAACCGGATGGGGGACCGGCTTCGCCCTTGAGCATATGCCCGTACACGGACACGGCACGGGGAACCCGGAAACAGTGACGGGATGGTGAAGATCGGCGTTTGCCCGTGCGGTCCACGCCCTGCTCCGGCGGGCCTCCGGGCGACGGACCCACCGGCCGGAGCGACGGGCCTCCGGGCGGCGAAACGCCGCGGGGCCCGGCTGGTTGCAACCGGGCCCCGCGACGTGAGGGTGTGTCAGGCAGTCACCTGGGCCTTGCTCAGAAGGCCTCCTCCGCAAGCTGCATGATCTCGTTGTCGACACCCTCGGCGATCTGGCGCTGGGAGGCGACGGTCGGCAGGATGTTGCGGGCGAAGAAGCGGGCGGCCGCGACCTTGCCCTGGTAGAAGGCGACGTCCTTGTCGGCCGCGCCGGCCTCCAGCTTGGCCAGGGCGACGACGGCCTGACGGAGCAGCAGCCAGCCGACCACGACGTCGCCGGAGACCATCAGCAGACGGGTGGCGTTCAGGCCCACCTTGTACATGTTCTTGACGTCCTGCTCGACCGAGGAGAGGTCGGCGAGCATCTTGCCGACGATGGCCTCCAGGTCGCCGGCGGCCTTGCCGAGCAGCTCGCGCTCGGCGGCCAGGGCGTCGCCGCCCTCGTTCCCGCCGAGGAACTTCTGGATCCGCTCGGAGACCGCGGTCAGCGCCTGGCCGCCGTCCTTGACGATCTTCCGGAAGAAGAAGTCCTGGCCCTGGATCGCCGTGGTGCCCTCGTAGAGGGTATCGATCTTGGCGTCGCGGATGTACTGCTCGATCGGGTACTCCTGCAGGTAGCCGGAGCCACCGAAGGTCTGCAGGGACTGGGCGAGCTGCTCGTAGGACTTCTCGGAGCCGTAGCCCTTGACGATCGGCAGCAGCAGGTCGTTCAGGCGCTCGGCGGCCTCGTCGCTCTCGCCGCGCAGGCGGGCGGCGATCACGTCGTCCTGGACGGAGGCGGTGTACAGCACCAGGGCGCGCATGCCCTCGGCGTACGCCTTCTGGGTCATCAGCGAGCGGCGCACGTCCGGGTGGTGGGTGATGGTGACGCGCGGGGCGGTCTTGTCCAGGAACTGGGAGATGTCCGCGCCCTGCACGCGCTCCTTGGCGTACTCCAGCGCGTTCAGGTAACCGGTGGAGAGGGTGGCGATCGCCTTCGTGCCGACCATCATCCGAGCGAACTCGATGATCTTGAACATCTGGCGGATGCCGTCGACCTTCTCGCCGAGCAGCCAGCCCTTGGCCGGGTGCTTGGCACCGAAGGTCATCTCGCAGGTGTTGGAGGCCTTCAGGCCCATCTTGTGCTCGACGTTGGTGGCGTAGACGCCGTTGCGCTCGCCGAGCTCGCCGGTCTCCCAGTCGAAGTCGTACTTCGGCACGATGTAGAGGCCGAGGCCCTTGGTGCCCGGCTTGCCGCCCTCGGGGCGGGCCAGCACCAGGTGGATGATGTTGTCGGACATGTCGTGCTCACCGGAGGTGATGAAGCGCTTCACACCCTCGATGTGCCAGGAGCCGTCCTCCTGCTTGACCGCCTTGGTGCGGCCGGCGCCGACGTCCGAACCGGCGTCCGGCTCGGTCAGCACCATGGTGGCGCCCCAGAGGCCCTCGACCATGTGCTGGGCGACCTTCTGCTGCTCCTCGGTGCCCTCGTCGTAGACGACGCCGGCGAAGGCCGGGCCGGAGGAGTACATCCAGATCGCCGGGTTGGAGCCGAGGATCTGCTCGGCGTAGGCCCAGACCAGCGAGGACGGGGTGACCTGGCCGCCGATGCCCTCCGGGATGCCCAGACGCCACCACTCGGCGTCCATGTACGCCTGGTAGCTCTTCTTGAACGTGGCCGGGATCGGGGCGGTGTTGGTCTCGGGGTCGAAGACCGGCGGGTTGCGGTCGGTGTCGGTGAACGAGGCGGCCAGGTCGTTCTCGGCCAGGCGCGAGATCTCGCTGAGGATGTTCTTCGCGGTGTCGACGTCCATGTCGGCGAACGGACCGGTGCCGTACACCTGGTCGCGGCCGAACACCTCGAAGAGGTTGAACTCCACGTCCCGCAGGTTGGACTTGTAGTGACCCATGACCGTTCTCTCCGGTTCGTCGCTTCCGGGGGTCCGCCGCTACGAGCGCCCCACTTACCCACCAGTAGAGCCCATGATGCTACCCGTTGGTAACTTGTTCAAGCCCCTGTTTCACCCTTCCGATGCGAAAGTCCTATGAAGGTGGTCACGTCCCCTCCGGACCGCACCCCACAACCCGATGGCACCACGAGTTGTCCGGATCGGCCGCCCCACGGAGCCCCTTGATCCCGATAGCCTGTCCCCGTGTACGGCTACGACCAGAGCACCTACCAGGGCGACCCCTACCAGCAGCAGGCGGGGATGAACGGCATGCCCGGCCCCGGCCCGTACGGAGAGCAGCAGACCGCGTCCCAACAGTCGCTCTACCCGGAGCCCTCGCCGCCCTCACTCGCGGACGCCGTCCGGGCCTTCACCACCGGCTCGATGACGGTCGAGGACTTCCAGGCCATCTTCATCACCTCCAAGGTGCACTGCCCGCGCGGCGACCGCCCCGGCTTCCTGGCCCTGCACAACACTCCGACCCCGGTGATCCCGATGTTCAGCTCGCTCAAGGAGTTGCGCCGCTACGCAGGCAAGGAGTCCAAGCACTTCAGCGTGACCGGCGCCGAGGTGCTGGACCTGCTGCCGACCGGGTACGGCTTCGCCCTGGACATGGAGGGCGAGCACCGGATGGTCTTCGACGCCAAGGCGGTCGAGCAGATGGTCGACTTCACCATGCGGCGGATGTACGGCTGACACCCCCGTGGCGGGCCGACCCGGGCCTGCCACGACCCAGGCGGCACCCGGCCGGTCGCGCACACCCGAACGGGGCACTGCCCCGACCATATGGTTCAACTTTCAACTTGCTTCTAGTTGAGAATTGAACTAATCTGCTGGACGTAGGCCACAGACCCCGAAGGAGGCCGACATGCCCGCCGTGACCGTCGAGAACCCGCTGACGCTCCCCCGCGTCGCCACCCCTGATCCCGCCGCGAACACCGCCCGTCCGGTCCTCACGGTGGTCACCGCCCCCGAGGGCTACGAGGGCGAGGGCTTCCCGGTGCGCCGCGCCTTCGCCAAGATCAACACCAAGTACCTCGACCCGTTCATCATGATGGACCAGATGGGTGAGGTGGAGTACGCGGCGGGCGAGCCCAAGGGCACCCCGTGGCACCCGCACCGCGGCTTCGAGACGGTCACCTACCTGATCGACGGCGAGTTCATCCACAAGGACTCGCACGGCGGCGGCGGGCACCTCGGCGGCGGTGACACCCAGTGGATGACGGCCGGCTCGGGCATCCTGCACATCGAGACCCCGCCCGAGCAGCTGGTGATGACCGGCGGGCTGTTCCACGGCATCCAGCTGTGGGTCAACCTCCCGGCCGCCGACAAGATGACCGCGCCGCGTTACCAGGACATCCACGGCGGACACGTCAAGCTGCTCTCCACCCCGGACGGCGGCGCGGTCCTGCGCCTGATCGCCGGCGAGCTGGACGGCCACCGGGGCCCGGGCGTCACCCACACCCCGATCACCCTGCTGCACGCCACCGTCGCCCCGGGCGCCAGGCTCACCATCCCCTGGCGCAGCGACTTCAACGCGCTGGCGTACGTCCTGAACGGCGACGGCACGGTGGGCGACGAGGCCCGCCCGATCCGTACCGGGCAGGCGGCGGTCTTCGGCGAGGGCGACACCCTCACCATCTCCGCCGACGCCAGGCAGGAGTCCCGGCACCCCAACCTGGACGTGATCGTCCTGGGCGGACAGCCGATCCGCGAGCCGGTCGCCTGGTACGGGCCGTTCGTGATGAACAGCCACCGCGAACTGGAGCAGGCCATGCGGGACTTCCAGTCCGGTGCCTTCGGCCAGCCGACCGACTGACCCCGCGCCCGGGGGCCCGGACCGCACCGTCCGGCCCCCGACGCCGTTCCGGGCAGTGCGGACACGCCGTCGGGCCGGGGACCGCGGGGCCGGTGACGGACATTCGGCGCCGCCGCGATCCGCCGTCAGATCCTGGCGTAGAGCGCCGAGGCGTCGTCGTGGGCCTTGCCCCGGGGCCAGCGCTCGCACCTGGCGTCGGCCCGCTCCACCACCCTGACCCGGGCGATCAGCTCGGCCGGCCCAGACTCGGCGAGCAGGCGCAGCGCGTCCGACCAGCTGCCGAGCCCGAACCGCTCGGTGAACCGCGAGGCGCCATCGGTCACGGCGGCCACCGCGTGCAGTGCGGACAGCGGGACGAACCCGGTCTCCGCCCGGGCCGCGGCCTTGGGGGTGGCGGCGGCGATCCACGGGCCGTGGCCGGTGTTCCGGGCAGCGCGGAGGGCCAGTGCGTACCGCAGGTGCAGGGCCTCCCGTTCGGCCGAGCCCGGGACGCTCGCCCATACCTGGCGCCGCAGCTGCTCGCCGCCGGGGAAGCGCTGGTTGTCGCCGATCACCCGGGGCGGACCGTCCTTGGGGTGCAGGATCAGTAGCGAGTCGCCGAGCACCAAGTACTCCAGCGATTTGCCGTGCAAGCGGGCGGCGACCACCATCGCGGCCGGGGTGTTCGGGTGGGCCAGGTCGCAGCGCCCGCCGTGCAGGGCAGCCGTCTCCACGATCGCGTCGGCCAGGCACTCGGAGATCGACCGGTCCGACCGGTCGGTGAGCCGGGCCAGCAGATGTACCCCCAGGCGGCGTACGTACCAGGCGGTTCCGTGCCGGCAGCCGGACTCCATCCCGGGGGGTGAACTCGAGCCGTCGAGCAGTACCAGTGCTTCGGGCGAGGCGGCCGCGAAGTCCTCGGTCTGCCGGCCCGGCTCCTGCGGTTCCCCAGCGAGCTCTACCTGCATGCCACCCAGTGTGGCGGGCCGACGGGGAGCCGGACAGAGGACCGCCGATGATCCCTCGAAGGGGGCACGGGCCGTGGCAGCGGATGACAAAGGGATGAATTCCGACATACCGTCGGTGCTGGCTGCCGTTGGGCACTCACCGCGCTTTCATCGAGTTCTCTGGAGCCCGCCGTGATGGTCCTTCAGTTCATCGTCCTCGTGATCGCCTCGATCGGCTTCCCGGTCGCCGTGCTGCTGTTCCTGATCGGCGGGCCGAAGTTCCGGCCGCCCCGCCAGTGACCTGCCCCGGCGGGAAAATTGGGACGCCGACGGCGTTCGGCGTGGGATGGTGAGCCCTGCACATCAGCTCTCGTCCAGGAGGTCACGCATGAGCAACGACGCAGCCGAACCCGTCGAGCCGCAGGCGCCGGAGGCCGCGCCGGGCGACCCGGACGACCTGAAGGCGAAGTTCCGTGCCGCCCTCCAGCACAAGCACGGCGGCCGCGGCGGCGTCGGCGGTCCGGGCTCCGACGGATCGAAGATCCACGGCGCCCACTCGGCGGCCGGCGGCAAGCGCACCTTCCGGCGCAAGAGCGGCGGCTGAGCAGCGCCCGTCGACGGGGCGCGGGCTCGGTGCGGCCGACCGCGCCCCGGACGGGTCCACCACGCGGCGGCAGTGCCCCTACGGCGTGCCCCCGGGGCCGCTGCCGCCGAGGCGCGGCGCCAGGGCACGCCTGGTGCTACCGCGGCGGCGCAGCGCCGGGCGCCCCGCCGAACACCGGCTCGATCTGCGAGGCCCAGGCGATCAGCCGTTCGTCCGTGCTCTCCGCGCCGACCAGTTGCACCCCCAGCGGCAGCCCTCCGGGCGCACGGCCCGCCGGCAGGGTGACCGCGGGCAGGCCCGCGTGGCTCCAGGGCAGCGACATGACCGCGTCCCCCGTACTGCCCAGCCCGAGCGGTGCCGGCCCGGTGGCCGCCGGGGTCACCCACAGGTCGACGCCCTGCGCCGCCATGACGTCCGCGATCCGGCGCCGGTAGGAGCTCCTGGCCTGGAGCGCCGCCGCGTACGCCACCCCGTCGATCTCCCGGCCGCGCCGGATCGCCGCCGCCGTCCCGGGCCGGTACAGCGCCGCGAAGCGGGGGAACAGCTCGGCGTGCACCCGGGCCAGCTCGTAGCCGCTGATGGTCCGGAAGGTCCGTACCACGTCGTCGAAGTCGGGCAGCAGCACCGACACCTCGCGGACCGGCAGACCGCACCCGCGCAGCGTGTCCAGCTGCCGGGCGAAGGCCGCCCGGGCGAGCGGCCCGGCGTGTTCCAGGTACGGGCCCACCGGGACCCCGAGCGCGGGCGGTCCGTCCCCCGCGACCGGCGACCAGTCGTCGCACAGGACTGACGCCGCCAGCGCCGCGCCCGCCAGGTCGGTGGTGAAGGTGCCGATGGTGTCCAGGGTCGGCGCGCCGGCGAGCACCCCGTCGGTCGGGATCCGCCCGTACGTCGGCCGGAAGCCCACCACCCCGCAGTACGCTGCCGGGCGGATCACCGACCCTACGGTCTGGGTGCCGATGGCCAGCGGCACCAGGCCCGCGGCGACCGCCGCCGCCGAACCGCTGCTGGAGCCGCCGGGCGTGTGCCCGGGGTTGTGCGGATTCCGGGTCGGCCCGGGCGCGTCGATCGCGAACTCGGCGGTCACGGTCTTGCCCGCCACCACCGCGCCCGCCGCCCGCAGCCGGTCCACCACCTCGGCCTGCGGCCCGCTGAGCACGCCCGGCGGCAGCGCGGACCCGGCATGGGTGGGCAGGCCGTCCACCTGGATCACGTCCTTGACCCCGACCGGCACTCCGTACAGGCTGGGCGGCTCGGTCCGTCCGGCGCATGCCCAGGCCGCGTCGGTCCGCCGGTAGCGGGCCTCGACCGCTCGGGCCTCGGCGGTCAGCCGCGCGTGCCGGCCGGGTTCGGGGGTGAAGGCCCGGACGACCGAATCGGTCCGCTCGATGCGGTTGCACAGCCGCTCGACCTCGACGGCCGGGCCCTGATCACCGGCGCGCAGGGCGGCTGCCGCGGGCACCAGCGGGATCGGTGGCTCCATGACTCCACGCTACGGCGCCGGGGCCCGCGGGCCCGCGCCGCGACGCCCGCGCACCACCGGGATTCCTCCGGCCACCGCCTGCGCTCCGGGTTCCCCTGGCCGGTGCGCCGAGGGCGCTGTGATGCCGGTCCACCCCGGCGGTTGGCGGCGACCCGGCCGCACCCGCGTCCGGTCGCGCCTCCATCACCCCAACCACCTACCCCGGCAACGGACTTGGCTGCCACAATGGCCCTGGCGGATCACCGGTGAGGGCGCCGGGAGCTCAGGAGACCGCGCGCAGCAGCGAACCGTCCCGGCGCTTGAGGATCTTGTCGAAGCTGACGATCGCCCCGCGCAGCGGATGGTTCCGCAGCTGGACGTGGTCGGTGAGCGCGTGGATCAGGAAGAGCCCGCGGCCGCTCTCCGCGTCGAGTGCCGGCAGGTCGGGCCCCGCGCACTCCGACAGCACGCTCGCTCCGCCCAGGTCGGCGAGGCCGGCGTCCCACAGCGCGGTGGCCGACGGGCGGAGCGAGGGGCAGGGCAGGACATGGGTGTCGTACGGTGCGGGGCGGTCGGTGTGCCGGGGACGGTACGCGGTCAGCACCGGCACCGCGAGGACCGCTCGACCCCGGCGGCCGCGCCGACGTCCGGCGGCCGGACGGACGGGCCTGGCGGCCGACACCCCAGTACGCCGTGGTGTGGCCGCTCCGAGCAGCGGCACCGGGGCCGCCGCCGCGCTGGAGGCGGCGGGCAGCGCGGGTACCGGCGGTGCGGGCGGCAGCGCGAACGGCAGGGCCGAGCCCGGCAGTCCGGGGCCCGAGTCCACCACCTCGACCCGGAGCCTGTCCCCGGTGATCGAGGCGGTCACCTGGAAGCCGTCGTCGGGCCGGCCGCCCACCGCGTGCTCGACCGCGTTGGCGCAGGCCTCGGTGAGGGCCACCCCGAGGTCGTGCGCGACCTGCGGATCGACCCCGGCGGTCTCCATCGCGCTGAGCAGGATGCGCCGGGCGAGCGGAACGCTGGCCGGGTCGCGCTTGAGGTGCAGAGTCCACCAGATGTCCACGGGAGGTCCCTCCTGGCTACGGCTCCACATAGGCTGCGGCTCCACATAGAACGAGGTATCTCCGGACGATCCCACGGCGAACCGCGCGCCGCGTCCGGGACCGCCCGTTCGGCGGATGGACGGGGGCAGCAGCCTGTGCCGGGCGGCGCACTGCGCGACACGCACGCCGGGCCCGAACGGGCCAATCCGATACAGCGGCGCCCCCCTCTCTGGGCCGTGGTTGTAGGCGGTGAGATGATGTCCCGGCCATGACCGACCGCCACGCCGCCCCGCGCACAGGCGCCGCCGCCCCGGAGTTCCGGGCCCCGGCCGCCGCCTGGGACCTGCGGGTGGCCCGGGCGGTCCCGTTCGCACTGGTCTGCACGCTGATCGCGGCCGCCGGACACGCCGCGGTGGGCGGCGGGAACGTCGCCCTGCCCGCGCTCGCGGCCGGCTTCGCCGCGGTCTGCCTGGTGGCGGCGCTGCTCGGCGGCCGTGAGCGGTCGCTGGCCGCCATCGCCGGCGCGCTCGGCGCCGGGCAGCTGGGGCTGCACTGCCTCTTCCACAGCCTCTCCCCGCACCCCGCGATGGCCGGCATGCACACCGGCACCGGCCAGGACGGCCCGCTCACACTGGCGCAGGTGGCCGGACGGCTGGTCTGCGACGACTCCGGCCGCGCCGGGTTCGCCGTCCTCCCGGCGGCCTCTCCCGAGCAGCTGGTCAGCGCCGCGGGCCTCGACCCGCAGGCGTACCCGGCAGCAGCGCCGCACGACGCGCTGCTCGGGCTGACGCCCTCGATGCTGCTGGGCCACCTCGCCGCCGCCGTGGTGGCGGGCTGGTGGCTACGGCGCGGCGAGGCCGCGCTGTGGCGGCTGCTCCGGGTGACGGCCGCCGTGGCCCAGGAGTGCGCCGCCGGGCTGCGGACCGCGTTCACACTGCTCGCGACGCTACTGCTGGGCCGCGCCGCCGAGGGGCGGCCGGCCCGGCGGGCCCGTGGCCGGGCCGAGGACTGGCGACTGCCGGCCGCCGCCGCGCTGCGGCACAGCGTGATCCGGCGGGGTCCGCCGGTGGCGGCCTTCGCGCGCTGAGCCCTCCTCCCGGCAGCTTCGGCTGCGGGCGATCGGGGAGCTCCGGGCGCGTCCGCGCGCCGCCGCGTCCCAGGCAGCGGTACGAGTCCGGCCGGTGCCGTCCCAGGCGCCCGAGCCTTCGGACCGTACGAGCTCGGTACGTCACCGGCGGCGCGACCGTACGCCACCACGGCGTCACGGCACCGTCACCCCATCGCCCCGCCACGTGCGCCGCCACCGCGGCCCGCGCGTGCGCCCACCGCCGTTGGAGAACATCCCGATGCGTATCACTCCTGCCCGCCGGCTCGCCGCCGTCTCCGCTGCCGCCGCCACCGCCGTGGTCGCCTTCGCCGTCCCCGCCTCCGCCCACGTCACCGTGCAGCCGGGCGACGCCCAGCAGGGCGGCTACACCGCCGTCGCGTTCCGGGTGCCGGACGAGAGCGACACCGCCTCCACCGTGAAGCTGGAGGTCAACCTGCCGATGGACCACCCGATGGCCTCGGTCCGGATCCTGCCGCTGCCGGGCTGGACCGCCACCCTGGAGAAGTCCAAGCTCGACAAGCCGCTGAAGTCGCACGGCCAGGACATCACCGAGGCCGTTTCCAAGATCACCTGGACCGCCGACGACAGCGCCAAGATCGCACCCGGCCAGTTCCAGGAGTTCAAGGTCTCGCTCGGTGCCCTGCCGACCGACACCGACAAGCTGACCTTCAAGGCACTCCAGACCTACGACAACGGCGACCTCGTCCGCTGGATCGACGAGGCCAAGGACGGCCAGCCCGAGCCGGCCCACCCGGCCCCCGTACTGACCCTCACCAAGGCCGCCGCCGCAGCCGGCGACCACCACGGCGGTGCCTCGGCCACCCCCTCGGCGGCCGCCGGCTCCTCGCAGGACGACCAGGGCGACAAGCAGACCGCAGGCAAGTCCAGCGACACCACCGCCCGTACGCTCGGCGTGGCCGGCATCGTCGTCGGCGCACTCGGCGCCGGCCTCGGTGTCGCGGGCCTGCGCCGCAGGAGCAGCGGCTCCGCCTCCTGAGACCGGCCGGGGGGGGGGGGGGGGGAACCCCCCCCCCCCCCCCCCACACCCCCCCCCCCACCCCCACCCCCCCCCCCCCCCACCCCCCCCCCCCCCCCCCCCCCCCCCCCCCCCCCCCCCC
>NZ_JBVIMH010000006.1:90796-247988 GCF_055579945.1 Kitasatospora sp. NPDC032150
TTCCTTTTCTCCTCCCCCTTCTTCCCCTTCTTTGTTTTTACGAGCTGCCGCCGCAAAAACCCCTCCCCCGCCTCCGGCCCCCTCCCGGTGGGGCCCCCCCCCCCCCCCCCCCCCCACCCGGCAGCACCACGCGAACGATCGGACCCACCGCCATGCCACGTACCGCCACCGCGACCACCTCCACCGGCGCCCCGCGCGCCGGGCGCCGCGCACTCGGCGCCACCGCCCTCGCGCTCGCCGCCGCCCTCGCCCTGAGCGCCTGCGGCTCCAGCGCGGCGGGCAGCAGCGACGGCGCCGCGAAGGTCGTCCAGCAGACCAGCAACTCCCCGTACAAGGGCAGCGTGCTGGCCAAGCAGTTCCAGAAGCCCGACCTGGTCCTCGACGACACCTCCGGCCAGCCCTTCGACCTGCGCAAGCAGACCGACGGGCACCCCACGCTGCTGTTCTTCGGCTACACCAGCTGCCCCGACGTCTGCCCGACCACCATGGGCGACATCGGCGTCGCGATGGCCTCGCTGCCCGAAGCGGACCGGAAGAAGATCGACGTGGTCTTCGTCTCCACCGACCCCGAGCGCGACACCCCCAAGGTGCTGCGCACCTGGCTGGACTCGATGGGCAAGGACTTCATCGGGCTCACCGGCGACCTGAACAAGGTCAAGGCCGCCGCCCAGACCCTCGGCGTCATGGTCGAGGACCCGATCGTCAACAAGGACGGCACCGTCACCTCCAGCCACGGCGCCCAGGTGCTCACCTTCCTGCCCCCGGACAACAAGGCCCACCTGCTCTACCTGAGCAACAGCTCGGTCGACACCTACAAGCACGACCTGCCGCTGCTGGCCAAGGGGGTGTCCGCGTGACCACCCTCATCGGGCGAGCGGAGGCGGCCGCATGAGCAGGCAGTTCCGCCGCACCGCGCTGATCGGCGCCGGCGTGGCCACCGTCCTCACCGCCGCGACCATACTCGTCGCGTGCGGCACCGGCGGCGACGGCGGCGCGGACGGCCGACAGCCCCGGCTGACCGTCGCCGACTCCTACATCCCGCTCCCCGCCACCCCCGGCGGCATGGCCGCGGGCTACCTGACCGTCAAGAACACCGGCTCGGCCGACGACCAGCTGATCAAGGTTTCCAGCCCCGACGCCAGCTCGGTGACCATGCACCGCTCCACCGACAGCACCATGCAGCAGGTCGGCGCCCTAGACGTGCCCGCCCACGGCACGCTCTCGCTCGACCGGGGCGGCAACCACCTCATGATCATGGGCTGGGATAAGACCCCGGCCGTCGGCGACGAGCTCGAACTCGACCTGACCTTCGCCAAGGGCGACAAGATCTCCGTCCAGGTGCCGGTCAAACCCCTCACCTACCGACCGGGAAGCTGACCGCGACATGTTGAAGAGACTCGGTGCCCTGGTGGCGGCGCTCGGTGCCGCACTGGTGCTGCTGCTCGGCACGGCCGGACCGGCCGCCGCCCACGCCGCGCTGGTCAGCGCCGACCCCGCCCAGAACTCGGTTGTCCCGCAGGCCCCCGCCGCGGTGACGCTGACCTTCAGCGAGGGCGTCTCGCTCTCCGCCGACTCGGTCCGGGTGCTCAGCCCGACCGGGCAGCAGGTCGACGCCGGCAACCCGAGCCATCTGGACGGGAAGAACGACACCGCCCGAGTCTCGCTCAACAGCGGCCTGGCGAACGGCACTTACACCGTCGCCTGGCGAGCCGTCTCGGAGGACTCGCACCCCGTCGGCGGCGCCTTCACCTTCTCCGTCGGTGCCCCCTCCGCCACCACGGTCTCCACCGGCCAGCTCCAGAACGCCAAGGCCGACGGGACGGTCGCCTTCGCTTACGGACTCGCCCGGACCGTCGCCTACGCCTCCTTCGCCCTGCTCGCCGGGGTGGCCGCCTTCGTACTGATCTGCTGGCCCAGGGGCGCGGCCGTGCGCTCGGTGCAGCGGCTGCTGATGACCGGCTGGATCGGCCTGCTGGTCGCCACCGTGGCCGTCCTGCTGCTGCGCGCCCCGTACGAGCGCGGCAGCGGCATCGGCGTGGCCTTCGACCTCTCGTTGGTCCGCGGCACGCTGGAGGAACGGATCGGCACCGCGCTCTCCGCGCGACTGCTGCTGCTCGCGGCGGGCGGGGTGTTCCTCTCGCTGCTGGTGGGGCAGTTGGGGCAGTCGGACGGCTCCGCGGACTCCGTGGAGAACACCGGTGGCCGCGAGGAGACCGCCGAGAGCACCGGCGACCCGGAGG
The DNA here is from genome assembly GCF_055579945.1 of Kitasatospora sp. NPDC032150. Lineage (NCBI taxonomy): Bacteria > Bacillati > Actinomycetota > Actinomycetes > Kitasatosporales > Streptomycetaceae > Kitasatospora > Kitasatospora sp. NPDC032150. The sequence continues at coordinate 93,037 of NZ_JBVIMH010000006.1, forward strand.
AGGACGAGCTGCACCGCCTGGAACGGCTGGCCGCCGAACGTCCGCAGCGGGACGCCCGACTCGGCCTCGGCATCGCCGGAGTCGTCCTCGCCACCGCGCTCGCCGCCACCTGGGCGGGCGCCGACCACGCCTCCGCGGGCATCCAGGTCTGGCTGGCCCTGCCGCTGGGGATCCTGCACCTGCTGGCGATGGCGCTCTGGCTGGGCGGGCTGGTCGCCCTGGTCGCCGGACTGCGGGCCGGCCTCGCGATCGCCGCCGTGGAACGCTTCTCCAAGCTCGCCCTCGGCGCCGTCTCGGTCCTCGCCGCCACCGGCGTCTACCAGTCCTGGCGCGGCGTCGGCTCCTGGAGCGCACTGCTCGGCACCGAGTACGGGCGGCTGCTACTGGTGAAGATCGGCTGCGTGGTCGCGATGGTCGGCGTCGCCTGGATCTCCCGCGCCTGGGTCGCCCGGCTCCGGGCGGGATCGGCCGCCGAACGTGCCAAGGGTGCCGAGGGTGCCGAGGCCGCCGGCGAGGGCGCTGCCCGAGTGACCGCTTCCGTCAAGGTGCCCACGAGCACCGTGGCCGAGGACACCGCCGAGGACACCGCCGAGAGCACCATCGAGAACGCCGCCCAGGACGGGCCCGAGGCCGCCGACCCCGTGCGGCAGGCGCAGCTGGCCCGGCAGCGGGCGGCCCGGCGGTCGGCCATGGTGCAGCGGGCCCAGGACGGCCCGCCGGCCCGCGCGGGGCTGCGTCGCTCGGTGCTGACCGAGAGCGCCGTCGCGGTGGTCGTTCTGGTGGTCACCACCATGCTCACCAACTCCCCGCCCGGACGGGTCGCCCGGGCCGCCACCGGCGACGCCCCGGCGGCGACCGCGACCGGCAGTGCTCCGGGTACCGCACCCGCGAAGACCGTCGAGCTGAAGATCCCGTACGACACCGGCGGCAGGACCCCCAACGCCAAGGGCACCGCCACGGTGGTCCTCAACCCCGCCGCAACCGGGTCCAACACGGTGAAGCTCAGCCTGGACGACTCCTCGGGCAAGCCCGCCGAGGTGCCCGAGCTGCAGCTGGCCTTCACCCTGCCCGACCGGGACCTCGGGCCGCTGCCCGCCTCCCTCGACTCCGACGGGCCGGGCCGCTGGTCCGGGACGGCCCAACTCCCGCTCGCCGGCGACTGGGTGGTGTCGGTGACGGTCCGCTCCTCGGACATCGACCAGTCGACCGAGGTCAAGTCGCTCAAGATCGGGTGAATGTGTTGACCGAGCAGATGTCGGAACTGTCCGAGGCACCGGAGACGGCGGCGCCCGCCGCCGCGGGCCTCTCCCGCCGCGCCCTACTGGGCAGCGCGGGGGCCGGGCTCGCGGTCGGCGCCGGCGCGGGCGCGGTCGGCGGCTGGGCCGTCGCCGCGCCGCGCGACGGGAGCCGGAGCGACGGCGCCCCGGCTCTCGGCCGGGCATCCGTGCCCTTCCACGGGGCGCACCAGGCCGGGATCGTCCAGCCCGCGCAGGCGCGCGCCCAGCTGGCCGCGTTCGACCTGACGCCTGGCACCGGCCGGGAAGGGCTGCGCCGGCTGATGAAGGGCTGGTCCGAGACCGCCGCGCTGCTGGCGCGCGGGGAGCAGGCCGGGGCGCACGAGAACCAGATCGCGCTGGACGCGGGCCCCTGCACGCTGACCGTCACCTTCGGATTCGGCGCCTCGCTCTTCGACAAGACCGGCCTGGCCTCTCAGCGCCCGCCGCAGCTCGCCCCGCTGCCGGACTTCCCGGAGGACGCAGTCGACCGCTCCCGCAGCGACGGCGACCTCTGGGTGCAGATCGGCGCGGACGACGCACTGGTCGCCTTCCACGCACTGCGGGTCCTCCAGCAGCAGGCCTCCGGGCTGGCGACGCTCCGCTGGCAGATGTCCGGTTTCAGCCGCACACCGGGTGCCACCGACCGCCCCAGGACCCCGCGCAACCTGATGGGCCAGGTGGACGGCACCAACAACCCCCGTCCCACCGACCCCGACTTCGCCGCCAAGGTCTTCGCCGACGGCCCCGGCTGGCTGGCGGGCGGCTCCTACGTGGTCTTCCGGCGGATCCGCATGCTGCTGGACAACTGGGAGAACCTGCCGACGGACCGCCAGGAGCGGGTGATCGGCCGCCGCAAGCCGGACGGCGCACCGCTCTCCGGCGGCACCGAGTCCACCCCCGTCGATCTGGCGAAGCAGAACGGCGACGGACTGCTCGCGATACCCGTCGACGCCCACATCCGGGTCGCCGCACCCGCGTCCAACGGCGGGGCGGCCATGCTCCGCCGGGGTTTCTCGTTCCAGGACGGGCTGCTGCCGGACGGTTCGCTGGACGCCGGGCTGCTGTTCATCGCCTTCCAGGCCGACCCGGCGCGCGGCTTCATCCCCGTGCAGCGCCGACTCGCCCGGGGGGACAGCCTCTCCCGCTTCCTGCGGCACGAGGCCAGCGGCCTGTACGCCGTCCCGCCGGGCGCGCCGCAGGGCGGCTACGTCGGCCAGGCCCTGCTGGAGGGGTGAGCTCTCCCGGGGGCGAGTTCCGGGGCCGGGCAGGCGAACTACCGGGCCCTGGCCTCGGGGCCCGTTCTCGTCGCGGGGCGGCCGTTCACGGAGTGGAAGGCTTCGCCGACGGCCGTCCCGAGTGGCTAAGGTGACAGGTCGAGCACGATCGCGCACACCCCTTTCGCATTTCGCACGGAGGCGTCATGTCGGCCACCCGCTACACCTTTCTCGGGCCCGCGGGCACTTTCACCGAGGCCGCCCTGCGCACCCTGCCCGAGGCGGGTACCCGGGAACTGGTGCCGCTCGCCTCGGTGCCGGCGGTGCTGGACGCCGTCCGGGCCGGGGAGGCGGCCGGGGCCTTCGTCCCGGTGGAGAACTCGGTCGAGGGTGCGGTGACCGCGACCAGCGACGAACTGGCCACCGGCAAGCCCCTGATGATCTACCGCGAGGTGCTGCTGCCGATCGCGTTCGCGCTGCTGGTCCGTCCCGGCACCGAGCTGACGGACATCAAGACCGTCACCAGCCACCCGGTCGCCCAGCCGCAGGTGCGCCGCTGGCTCGCCGCCAACCTGCCGGACGCCCGCTGGGAGTCGGCCGCCTCCAACGCGGACGGCGCCCGGCTGGTGCAGGAGGGCCGTTACGACGGCGCCTTCGCGGGCGCGTTCGCGGCCCCGATCTACGGCCTGGACGTCCTGGTCGACGACATCCACGACGCGGAGAACGCGACCACCCGCTTCGTGCTGGTCGGCCGCCCCGGACGGGTCTCCTCGCCGACCGGCGCGGACAAGACCTCGATGGTGGTCTGGCTGCCGGACGACCACCCGGGTGCGCTGCTGGAGCTGCTGCAGGAGTTCGCGGTGCGCGGGGTGAACCTGATGCGCATCGAGTCGAGGCCGACCGGCGAGGGCCTGGGGAGCTACTGCTTCCTGATCGACTGCGAGGGCCACCTCAGCGAGCGGCGGGTGAGCGAGGCGCTGATGGGCCTGAAGCGGATCTGCCCGCAGGTGCGGTTCCTCGGCTCGTATCCGCGCGCCGACCACAGCACCCCGACGCCGCAGCGGCCCGGTACCCGGGACGAGGATTTCAGCACGGCCTCGGACTGGCTCTCGCGCTGCCTCGACGGACGCGGCGAACTCTGACCCGTCCAGGCGATCCACTCGGTGTGCGCCATGCACACCGATCACCAGTGGTCGTTTTCATGAACAGCACGGAACGATTCGGTGCTGTTCGGTCAAATTGCGTCTTTCTCCAATACACGGACAGTTCACCTGAGCGGTCACGCGGCGTCGACCCCGGAGCGTCGATGGACCCGGCCCATCCACAGGCCTGACCGTTCATCCACAGATCGGCTGACTGCCGAGTTATCCACAGCCCATCCACAGGACTGGGGATGAATCGACAAACCGGCATATCCATCTACAGAGCTGGTCAGATCATCAGCTAGCCAGCAGGACCGACCAATCGGACCAGAGTCACCCTAGAGCCATCAAATCACCCGTCCGAGCGAGCGAATTACCTCGGCCGAGAAGGTGAATCGAGGTTTGAAACCTCAATTCTTCGGTTCATTTTCGCGAGAGCCTGCATCGCTCGCCTGTCCACAGGCTTGCCGAAGAGCCTGTGGACAGTGCCCCCAGGGCCGTCTCCGCGCCTCCTGTCCACAGCGGTTATCCACAGGGTGAGCGGACTTATCCCCAGGTCGGTCCACCGCCCTCGACCACATCGGGCCACACCTGGGGCACCGGCCGCCGTCGGGGCCCGGGCAGCATCCCGGACAGCCGGGCCGACGGCAAACACCGGCACCGGCCGCGCCCGGCCTGACACCCGGCCTGACACCCGGCCTGACACCCGGCCGCCGCGACGCGGCAAAACCGGTTCCTGGGAGCGCTCCCCTCCCCGGTAGGCTGGCCTCGTGATTGACCTTCGCCTGCTTCGTGAGAACCCTGACCGAGTGCGCGCCTCGCAGCGCGCCCGTGGCGAGGACGTCGGCCTGGTCGACGCCCTCCTCTCCGCCGACGAGCGGCGCCGGGCCTCGGGCAGTCGCTTCGACGAACTGCGCAACGAGCAGAAGGTGCTCGGCAAGCAGGTCGCCAAGGCCCAGGGCGAGGAGAAGGCCGCGCTGCTCCAGCGCACCAAGGAGCTGGCCGCCGCGGTCAAGGCCGCCGACGCCGAGCAGACCGAGGCCAAGGAGGAGGCCGACCGCCTGCTCCGCTCGCTCGCCAACCTGATCGACCCGGCCGCCCCGGTCGGCGGCGAGGAGGACTTCGTCACCCTCGAGGAGATCGGCACCCCGCGCGACTTCGCGGCCGAGGGCTTCGAGCCCAAGGACCACGTCGAGCTGGGCCAGATCCTCGGCGCGATCGACACCGAGCGCGGCGCCAAGGTCGCCGGCGCCCGCTCCTACTACCTGACCGGCGTCGGCGCGCTGCTGGAGCTCGCCCTGGTCAACATGGCCATGGCGCAGGCCACCGAGGCCGGCTTCATCCCGATGATTACCCCGGCCCTGGTCCGCCCGGCCGCCATGGACGGCACCGGCTTCCTCGGCCAGGCCGCGGAGAACGTCTACCACCTCCCCGACGAGGACCGGTACCTGGTCGGCACCAGCGAGGTCCCGCTGGCCGCGTACCACATGGACGAGATCATCGACGCCGACCGGCTGCCGCTGCGCTACGCCGGCTTCTCCTCCTGCTTCCGCCGCGAGGCGGGCACCTACGGCAAGGACACCCGCGGCATCATCCGCGTCCACCAGTTCGAGAAGGTGGAGATGTTCGTCTTCACCACGCCGGAGGACGCCGAGGCCGAGCACCGCCGCCTGCTCCAGTGGGAGAAGGACTTCCTCACCGCGCTCGAACTCCCCTACCGGGTGATCGACGTCGCCTCCGGCGACCTCGGCTCCTCGGCCGCACGCAAGTTCGACATCGAGGCCTGGATCCCGACCCAGGGCAAGTACCGCGAGGTCACCTCCACCTCGAACACCACCGAGTACCAGGCCCGCCGCCTGTCGATCCGACTGCGCGAGGAGGGCAGCAAGGTCCGCCCGCTGGCCACGCTGAACGGCACCCTGGTCGCCGTCCCGCGCGTGATCGTGGCGATCCTGGAGAACCACCAGCAGGCCGACGGCTCGGTCGCCGTCCCCGAGGCGCTCCGCCCGTTCCTCGGCGGCCGCGCCGTGCTGGAGCCCGTCAAGTAAGCACCATCGCGCGGTAGTTGGGGAGCAACTTCCGCACGCCCGCAGTAACCCCGGGGAGACGTACGGCAGATGAGCACCACGAGCCACCGACCTGACGTCTCCCCCGGTGGCGACCTGCCCTTCCGGCTGGTCGCCACCGACCTGGACGGCACCCTGCTGAACTCGGCGGAGACCGTCTCGGAGCGGACCCGCGCCGCGCTGGCGGCCACCGTCGCCGCCGGAGCGCTGCACATCATCGTCACCGGCCGCTCGGCCAACTGGGCCCGCCCGGTCTTCGACGCGATCGGCTACACCGGCATCGCCGTCTGCGGGCAGGGCGCCCAGGTCTACCACGCGGGTGAGCACCGGCTGCTCACCTCGCTCACCCTGGACCGCAGGCTCGCCGAGCTGGCGCTGGCCAAGATCGAGGCAGAGGTCGGTCCGCTCGCGGTGGCCGCGAGCCAGGACGGCCTGGACGGTGCCGTACTGGCCGGTCCCGGCTACGAGCTGCAGATCGGCAGCGACCTGCCGATCGCTCGGGTGGCCGCCTCCGAGTTGCTCACCGCACCGATCAGCAAGCTCTACATCCAGCACCCGGACCACGACGACGACGAACTGGCGCAGATCGCCCAGCAGGTGGCGGGCGGCCTGGTCGGTGTGACCGTGGCCGGGACGGGGATAGTGGAACTGCTGCCGGTCGGCCTGAGCAAGGCCACCGGCCTGGCGGTCGCCGCCAACCGGCTCGGCGTGAAGTCCCGGGAGACCGTCGCCTTCGGCGACATGCCCAACGACGTCCCGATGTTCGCCTGGGCCGCGCACGGCGTGGCCATGGCGGGCGCCCACGAGCAGCTGCTGGCGATCGCCGACGAGGTCACCGCCGGCAACGACGAGGACGGCGTCGCGATCGTCCTGGAACGACTCTTCCCGGCCGCTTGCTGAGACCGTCCGCCCGGGCCGTCCGTCCGGCGGTCGGTCGGAAGGGTCTGCGGCCTGACGGCTCACGGCGGTGCCCCTCCCGGATTCCGGGAGGGGCACCGTCGTCGTGTTCAACCGCCGGTCAGCCGTACGAGACGTTGCTGCACGGGTCGTCGTCGGCCGAACGGGCGCCGTTGCTGACGCTGGTCGGCAGCGGGCCCGGGGCCGCGCCCGACCCGCCGGAGGCACCGCCCGCGCCCGAGCCGCCGCCTGCCGCCGCGAAGTCCTTGCCGAGGACCACGTTGATGCCCGCCTTGGAGACCGGCTCCAGCGTGGCGCCGGGGAAGACCGAGGCGACGGTCTGCGCCTTGGCCTTGTCACCGGGGCCGTACTGGACCGAGGTGGTGGCGTGGTCCCGGGTGGCCGCGTTGGTCTTGGTGGTGACGGTGAACTTCGCGTCCTTCAGCTTGGTCTCCGCGGCGTTGGCCAGGCCCGGGGTGGTGGTGCCGTTGTAGATGCCGACCCGGATGCCGGCGCCGTCCACCGAGGCGGGCACGGCCGTGCTCTGGCCGCCGTCCGGGGCGGGGGCCGTGGAGGCGTCGGCCGACGGGCTGGCGCTCGCCCCGCCGCTCGCGTCCTGGCCGTCCAGCGTCCGGTCGGCCTTGAGCGCGGCGAAGAGCTCCTCGGCATCCGGGTGGACCAGGGCGACCCGGGCGCCCTCGTACTTCCAGGGGGCGGTGATGAACTTGATGTCGTGCAGGTCGATGGCCTTCAGCGAGAGCGCGAAGGAGAGCAGCTTGTCCGCCGTCCCCAGGCCCTCGTCGACCGTCAGCGACTTGGTCGCGGCGTCCGCCAGCGGGAGCAGGTTGGTCGGGCTCATGCCCTTGCCCTTGACGTCCTTGATCAGGGCGGAGAGGAACGCCTGCTGGCGCTTCATCCGGCCGATGTCGGAGCCGTCGCCGACACCGTGCCGCAGCCGGACGTAGTCCAGCGCCTGCTGGCCCTCGACCGTCTGCTCACCCTTGGCGAAGATCTGCTTGCCCTTGTGGACGAGGTTCGGGTCCAGGTCGCCCTCGTAGACGGCGTTCGGCAGACAGACCGTGACACCCCCGATGGCGCTGGTCATCGCGGCGAAGCCCTCGAAGTCGACCACCATGGTGTGGTCGACCCGCAGGTTGGTCAGCTTCTCCACGGTGTTCTGGGTGCAGGCCGGGTTGCCCTTGTCGGTGTCGCCCACGGCGAACGCGGAGTTGAACATGACGTTGTTCTCCTCCTTGGTCCACTTGCCGTTCGGCAGCTTGCAGGCGGGACGGGTGACCAGGGCGTCGCGCGGGAACGATATGCCCACGGCGTGCTTGTGGTCGGCGTAGATGTGCAACAGGATCGTGGTGTCCGAGCGCGCACCCGCGTCCCCGCCGCCGCCGAGGTCCTTGTTGGTACCGCCGCGCGAGTCGGAACCGATCAGCAGCACGTTGACCGGCCGGTTGCCGTTGGCGTCGGCGGCACCCGCGTCCGGGCGGTCCTTGCTGACGCCGTCCTGGCCGAAGGTGCTGATGTTGCCGTTGAGCTTCAGGTAGACCGCGCCCGCACCGGCCACCAGCAGGACAAGCGAGGAGGCCGCCACCCAGGCGGTGATCTTCTTCTTGCTGCGCTTCTGTTTGCCGCGCGGCCCGCCGCCGCGGCCCGCTCCCCGGCCGCCGCGGCCACCGCCGTCCCCGTCGTCGCCGCCGTCCCCGTTGCCGCGACGGGCTGCCGCCCGGCCTCCGAGCCTCGGCGCATCCGCGGCCCCGGCCCCGCGACGCGGCCCGGGCACACCGCGCTGAGCGTCCGTACCGAGCCCCGAACCGCCCTGGGCCCCTCCGTCGCGCCACCACTCGGCGTCGTGGCCGGACGCTCCCGCCCGCTGGCCTGACATACCCACACCCTTCACCAGACGGCAGGAACACAGCACACAGCAGACCCGCCGTGTGCAGGAGCAACGCCCGGCGACCGCCGAACGTGCCGTACCACCGCCCCGGATGGTACGCAGCTCTCGCACAGATATACGCAGAAGCTTCAGCGGAGCATATAAAGGCCACATGACGAAGTCACTGCCCGGGCTCCGGATTGCCTGATCCCTCACATAACGGGCGACTTCCGAGCACGCCCGGTCCACGCGGACCTCCTCGAACTACTGGCGGTCATTCGCGATCAGATAGTGGGTTGGAGGACGATCAGCCGATCAGTTGTAGGACAACCAGCTCCCCAGTTGTAGGACAACCGGACAACTACTTGTAGGATGACCGGGCAAGCGGTTTCAGGATGACCAATCGACCCGGAGGGAGCCCCGGCATGGTGACTGCCAGCAACGACGGCCTGCAGGCCGCCGGACGGCGCTCGCTCGTCGACGCCACGATCGAGCAGCTGCGGGAGCAGCTGAGCGCGGGCACCTGGCCGGTCGGCGGGAAGATCCCGACCGAGCACGAGCTGGCCGAGCGGCTGCGGGTCGGACGGAACACCGTGCGCGAGGCGATCCGGGTGCTGGTGCACGCCGGAATGCTGGTGTCGCGCCAGGGTGAGGGGACGTTCGTCCGCTCCACCAGCGACCCGGCCGCCGTGCTGCGCGGTGTGCAGCGCTCCGGCGTGCGGGACGTCCTGGAGGTCCGCGCCGCGCTGGAGACCGAGGCGGCGCGGCTGGCCGCGCTGCGGCACACGCCCGGGGACATCACCCGGATGCGCGCCGCGCTGGCCCGGGAGGCCGAGGTGATCGCCTCGCACCCGGAGCGGGCCGGCCGGGAGGCCACGGTCGAGCACGACCTGGAGTTCCACACCGCCGTGGTGGAGGCCGCGCACAACCCCGCGCTCACCGAGGTGTACCGCTACTTCGGCGCCTCGGTGCACGAGTCGATGCGGACGGCCTTCGGCGACCACGAGATGCCCGAGGTGGTCGTCGCGACCCACGAGGCGCTGGTGGACGCGATCGAGAGCGGTGATCCGGAGCGCGCCGAGGCCGCATGTCGCGAGCTGCTCGCGGAGCCGACGGCCGCCGTGGAGCAGCTGCTCGCCACTATCGCCGCGCGGAAGTAGCGCCCGGTACGACCCGCCGTCCGCGTACGGACGCGGCTGCTGACCTCGTCGGCCCCGGCGCCCGTCCGTACCGCCGCTCGTCCGTACCGCCGCTCGTCCGTACCACCTCCAGTCCGTCCCGCCTCCAGTCTGTCCTGCCCGGACGCCTGTCCTACCCGGACCCCATCGGTCCCTGCCCGGAGAGAAAGCCCGCCATGTCGGTCACCCGCACCCAGCAGCCGGTCACGATCCCAGTAGTCCGTACTCGCACCAAGCTCGCCCACCCCGCGCTGCTGCTGCTCGGCATCGTGCTGGTCGCGCTCAACATGCGCGCCTGCCTGGCCGCCGTCTCCCCGATGGTCGGCGAGATCCAGCGGACCTTCGGGCTGTCCTCGACCGTGAGCGGGCTGATCACCACCGTTCCGGTGCTCTTCCAGGGCCTCGGCGCGCCGCTGACCCCCCGGCTGACCCGGCGCTTCGGCGCGGAGCGGGTGGTGCTCGGCGCGGTACTGGTGCTGGGCGCCGGAGTGCTGCTGCGGGTGCTGCCCTCGGTGGCCGCGCTGTACGCGGGCTGCGTGGTGATCGGTGTCGCGATCGCCGTGCTCAACGTCTCGATGCCCGGCCTGGTGAAGCGCGAGTTCCCGGACCGGGCCGCAACCATGACCGGTGTCTACTCGACCACCATGCTGATCGGCGCCACCCTGGCGGCCGGTTCCTCGGTGCCGCTGGAGAAGGCGATCGGCGGCTGGGCGGGCTCGCTCGGCGCCTGGTCGCTGCTCGCGCTGATCGCGGCCCTCGCCTGGCTGCCGCAGGTGCTGCGCTCCCGTCAGGAGCGGGCGGCGGTGGCCGCCGCGTCGGACGGTACTCGGGCGGCGGTGGCCGCCGCACCGATGGGCAAGCCGATCGAGGGGATCTGGCGCTCGCCGCTGGCCTGGCAGATCAGCCTGTTCATGGGCATCTCCTCGCTGATGGTCTACACCCTGGTCGCCTGGATGCCGACCATCCTGGCCGACCACGGCATGGACCGGAGCGAGGCCGGTCTGGTCTTCGCCTTCAGCAACCTGGTGCAGGTCGCGGGCGCCTTCCTGGTGCCGCTGGCGGCCGGCCGGATGACCAGCCAGCGCGCACTGGCCGTCTCGATGGCGGTGCTCAACGGGCTGGGGATCACCGGCCTGCTGCTCGCCCCGGTCTCCGGTGCCTGGGTCTCGGCCGCGGTGCTCGGTGTCGCCCAGGGCGGTTCGCTCGGCCTCGGGCTGGCCTTCATCGTGCTGCGGACCGGCAGCGCGGCTGGCGCCGCCCAGCTGGGCGGGATGAGCCAGGCGATCGGCTATCTGGTCGCCGCCGTCGGACCGGTCGGTGCCGGTGCGCTGCACCAGGCGACCGGTGGCTGGAACCTGACGCTGGTCCTGCTGCTGTGCCTCGCCGCGGTCGTCGCCGTGGCAGGCTTCGGCGCTGGACGCGACCGCACGCTCTGAGGCGGGTTCCGGGCTTCCGGAAGGATTCCGGAAGCCCGGAAAAAAAGTTCTCCCCGGAGCGATGAGTTTCCCGCCGCCGCCCGGTCTACCCCGGTGAAAGCAGACAGCGGAGCCAAGAGTGGGAGAACGACATGACTGACGCGAACGAGCTCGGCGAGGTCACCATCACCCGTGAGTTCGCCGCACCCCGTGCGGCGGTGTTCGCGGCGTACGTCCAGCCCGAGCAGTTCGTCCGCTTCTGGGGACCGGCCGGGACGAGCGTGCCGCTGGACACCGTCACCATCGAGCCGTGGGCTGGCGGCCGGTTCGACAGCACCATGGTCGTCGACGCGACCGGGGACCGGTACCCGATGAAGGGCGTCTTCCAGGAGGTCAAGGAGCCCGAGCTGCTCACCTTCGCCCAGGAGGGGTCGACCGTGGTGGGCAGCATCCGGCTGGTCGACCTCGACGGGGACCGGACGGAGGTCGTGATCCACCAGACCGGCGTCCCGCCGATGTACCGCTCCCCGGAGGCCCTGGCGGGCCTCAACTCCAGCCTCGACCGCCTCGGGGAGCACCTGGCCCAGCGATGACGCCTCGCCGCTTCCGGGCGGGCGGGCGGCCTTGCCGTTCGCCCGCCCGTTCCGGTCCTACTCCTCGCCCGCGAGGGTGATGCCGGCCAGCTTCACCGAGGCGAAGGCGGTGGCCGCGATGGTGATCACGATCAACAGCGGGATCGCCGCACCGAGGGCGACCGGGGCGCTCAGCGCGCCGTCGGCGGCGAACGCCTTGGCCACCGAGAGGCCCCACTGCTGGATGCTGAGGGTCTTGGCGCCGCTGACGAAGTTGCCGACCAGGCTCTCCCAGACCAGCGCGTACGCCAGGCCGGCGATCACCGCGTGCCGGGTGACCACGCCGAGCAGCAGGAAGACCGCGCTGTAGGCGGCGCCGGAGACCAGCGTGCCCAGGGTGAAGGCGAGGGCCAGGCCGTCCTTGGTGCCGCAGATGATCAGGCCCGCCAGCAGGGTCGGGACGGCGGCGAACACCCAGGTGGTGGCGATCGCCACGGCCAGCTTGGTGGTGATGATCTTCCAGCGGGGCAGCGGTTTGGCCAGCAGGTAGACGATCGAGCCGTCGTCGATCTCGGTCGCGATCACGCCCGTTCCGACCACCAGGCCCAGGATCGGCACCAGGGTGCCGAGCGAGAGCGTGCCGAGGATGCTGACGGCCAGGTCGTGCCGGTCGGCTCCCGAGCTCCGCGCGGCCGCGGAGACCGCCAGCAGCAGTGCCGGGACGGCCAGCAGCAGGAGGCCTCGGCGGCGGCCCAGCAGGCCGCGCACGGTCAGCCTGGCTACGGTCCGGTTCATGGGTTCCAGCCCTTCCAGTGGAACGCGGGGTCAGGACGCGACGAGGTAGGAGAAGACGCTCTCCAGCGACTCGTCGGCCGGGGGAGACGGTGTAGAGCCGGATGCCGGCCTCCTTGGCGACCTTGGGCAGCAGGGTGGTGAAGCCCTGGAAGTTGATCGCCTGGATGCGCAACGCGCGCTCCTGCCAGTCGAGTTCGATCCCGGCTGTGGAGCCGTCGGCGATCAGCGCGGCGGCCAGCCGCCGGTCGTCGCTGGAGCGGACCAGGTAGCGGTGCGGCCGGTCGGTCATCAGCCGCCGGATCCTGCGGAAGTCACCGGAGGCGGCGTGCCGTCCGGCCACCACCACCTCGATGTGGCGGGCGAGCTGCTCGACCTCCTCCAGGATGTGCGAGGAGAACAACACCGTCCGGCCGTCCGCGCCGAAGCGGCGCAGCAGTTCCATCAGGTGAAGGCGCTGGCGCGGGTCCATGCCGTTGAACGGCTCGTCGAGCAGCAGCACCGACGGGTCGTGCACCAGGGCGGAGGCCATCTTGACGCGCTGCTTCATGCCCTTGGAGTAGGTGCCGGTGCGGCGTTCCTGGGCGTACTCCATCTCGACCAGGGCCAGGGCCCGCTTCGCCGCCGCGCCCGGGTCGGGCAGGCCGTGCAGCTCGGCGTTGGCGAGCACGAACTCCCAGCCGGTCAGGTAGTCGTACATCGACTCGCGTTCGGGGACCAGGCCGATCTTCCGGTACACCTGCTGGTTGCGCCAGATCGCCTCGCCGTCCAGCGTGACGGCCCCGGCGGACGGGGCGAGGAAGCCGCTCATCATGTGGATGAGGGTGGACTTGCCCGCACCGTTCGGCCCGAGCAGGCCGGTGATGCCCGGTCCGATGCTCATGGAGACGTCGTTGACCGCGACGACGTTGCCGAACCAGCGGGAGACCTTGTCGATGGTGATGACAGCCATGCCGACGCCCTCTCAGATCTTCCGGTAGCGGCTGACCATCAGCCAGTAGGAACCGACCACCAGTACGGCGATCTCGGCGGCGAAGACCGCCACGCCGAGCGCGCCCGGGGCGTGCGTCGTGCGCGAGTCGCCGGCCAGGCCGAAGACCTGGTTGACCAGGCCGTCCACCAGCATCGACGGGGAGAGCAGCGAGGCCCAGTGCGCGGAGTCCGGCACCTCGGCACGCATCCCGCCCGACAGGCCGAAGACGATGCCCGCGATGATCGAGCTGATCGCCAGCACACCCATGATCGCGGCGACGCCGAAGCCCCGGCGCGGGGTGCTCGCGGCGATCAGCAGGCCGAGTGCGGAGAACAGCACCGCGTACAGCACGGCGGCGACCAGTCCGTAGAGGAAGTGGCCGGTGTTGTGGCCCAGCGGCAGTCCGCCGAGGATCGCGCCCAGGTAGAGCACCACCAGCGGCACCGCCATCAGGATCAGCATCGCCGCGACCATCGAGCCGAACTTGGCCCGTACGTAGTCGCCCCGGGTGATCGGCCGCGAGAAGTACAGCGGCACCGTCTGGTAGCGCAGGTCACGGGACATCAGCACCGGAGCCTGGGCCGCCAGGAAGATCTCGATGAAGATCGAGAAACTGGCCAGGTACTGCGGGTAGTCCAGAGGGAGCTGCTTGCCGTGCTGCAGGATCGCCACGGCGACGATCACCACGGCGGGCACCGCCAGGACACCGAGCACCAGCATCGGCAGCACCTTGGACTTGCCCGAGCGCCCGAGCCCGTACGCGGCCCGCAGGCTCTGTACGAAGAGCGAACGGGTGGCGTACGAGCGGCCCAGGCGCGGGCCCCGGTACGAGCGGTAGCCGATGTCGTGGATCACGCCGCTGTCGGCGGCGGCCGTCCGGCCGGGCACGGCCTCAGGGGGCAGCGACATCGTGGGCACCTCCTGCCGCGTCGGTTCGGACGTCGCCGGCTCGGGCACCGTCGGCGTGGTCCGTTCGGGTGTCGTCGGTTCGGGCATCGCCGCTTCGGGCGTCGCCGGCGAAGATCTCGGCGACCCGGTGCCGGCGCTGCTCCAGCCGGACCAGACCGAGTCCCAGGTCGGCGACGGTGTCGCGGACCGTGTCGTAGGTCTCGTCGTCCCTTATCTCGACCAGCAGGACCCTGGAGCCGTCCGGCGCGACCGTCAGCCCCGCCTCGGTGAGCCGGGCCCGGACGGCCTCGTCGGCGTCGAAGCCGAGGTCCGTCGGGTGGTCGGTGACCTCGACCGCGAGCAGCTGGGTGGCCTCGGTGAAGGACGCCGTGGACGAGGAGCGCAGCAGGCGACCGCCGTCGATGACGACCAGGTGGTCGCAGGTGCGCTCCAGCTCGCCCAGCAGGTGGGTGGTGACCAGGACGGAGATCCCGAAGTCGCTGTACACCCGGCGGATCAGTGCCAGCATGTCGTCGCGGCCGACCGGGTCCAGGCCGTTGGTCGGCTCGTCCAGCAGCACCAACTGCGGGTCGTGGACGAGTGCCTGGGCGAGTTTCACCCGCTGCTTCATACCGGTCGAGTAGCCGCCCATCGGCCGGTAGCGCTCCTCGTACAGTCCGACGTGCCGCAGGGTGTCGGCGGTGCGCTCGCGGGCGGCGGCCGCCGGGAGACCGGCCATCCGGGCCATGTGGACGACGAACTCGGTCGCCGATACGTCCGGGGGCAGGCAGTCGTGCTCCGGCATATAGCCGACCCGCTCACGGATGGCCGGGCCCTCGGTGGCGATGTCCAACCCGAGCACCTGGCCGGTGCCGGAGGTCGCCGGGGAGAGCCCGAGCAGGATCTTGATGAGTGTGGACTTGCCCGCTCCGTTCGCCCCCACCAGGCCGACCACCCCGGGCTGCACCTCCACGGTGAGCCGGTCGAGCGCGGTGACCCGGGGGAACCTCTTGGTGAGGCCGTCCGTCTTGATGACAGTGGACACGTCTTCCAACGTAGTGCGCGGCGGCCACGCGCGATATGAGCTGGGGCGACGAATCCCGTTTGCGCCTGTGGGACGACGTTGTGGGTCCGATCCCCTAGGGGGTCGGACCCACAACGTGTGAGACGTCAGCCCAGCATGACGGACTGAAGGATCGTCACCTGCTGGAAGGCCTGGACCGGGACGCCCTTCGGGTTGGTCATCACGACCGAGGCGAAGACGTCGCCGTTGACCAGCTCGGCCACCCGGCCGACCGGATCCTTCCCGGCCGCCCGCTCCTTGGTCTGCAGCAGCTGGTTCATGGTGTGTCCCTCAGCGTCGATCGGCAGCTGGGCGTGGACCAGCGCCGGCACGTCCTTGAGGTCGTCCGTGTCGAGGTCGCGGGCGAAGGCGCCGGCCTCGGTGTGCGAACCGAAGGAGAGCAGCCAGATCTCGGTGCGGGTGCCGTCCGGTCCGGTCCATGCGCGCCTGGCTGCGGCGCGGCAGGCGTTCTCGTCGAGCATCGCGGTGAGCACGGCCGGGGACTTGTGACGGTTCGCGTAGTCCGCACAGCTCGCCCGGGCCGCGCCTGCGGCGGCGGTCGCGGTGGGCGTGACGGGCGTGGCGGGCGTGGCGGGCGTGGCGGGCGTGGCGGGCGTGGCCGGCGTGACGGGCGTGACGGCTGCGGTGGAGGGCGCGGTGCTCGCGGAGGGGGACGTGCCGGCGGACGGCGCGGTGCTCGCGGTAGCGGGCGCGGCCGGGGGACCGGCTTCGTCCGACGCGCCCTTGGGAGCGGGCAGCAGCAGTCCGCGCAGATCCGCGTAGTGGCGCCGGTTCGCCGGGTCGGCGCTCGGTGCGGGCTTGCCGGACGGCAGCGGAGGCAACGTCAGCGCCGGGAACGCGTACCGGCCGTCGTTCGCGGTCCGCAGACCGGGGATGTCGGTCCGGTCCTGCGTCGTGACCGCCACCGCCGTCGCGGTCCCCGAGAGCAGCAGGAGGAACGCGGCGGCGCCCCAGCGCAGGACGGCCGCGCGGCCCGGCTTCCGGGCGGTCTCGGCGGCGCTCGCCTCGGCGGAGACGGCCCAGGGGTTCACCGGATCCAGGGACACCGCGGCGGGCTCGGGCGCGGGCTCCGCACGGACGGGGGCGGGGGCGGGCGCTGCGGGCTCGACCGGTGTGTCGGGTCGGATGATCTCGGTCATGCGGATGCTCCTGGCAGGGCGAGCCGGTCGAGTTGCCGGCGGAGGAGGGTCACGACCTTGTCCTTGGGCAGCGGCGCCACGCCCTCCACCCTCGTCTCGACCCGGAGGTCGCCCACCGCCGCCGAGCAGATCAGCGCGTCGAGCTTCTCGCCCGGTGGCGCGGACGGCAGGTAGCAGTGCGCCTCCTGGTGTCCCGGCACCTGCGGCCCCTCGCGGAACAGCCCGGAGTCCGACGCCATCGCGCCCACGA
This sequence comes from Kitasatospora sp. NPDC032150, assembly GCF_055579945.1. NCBI lineage: Bacteria > Bacillati > Actinomycetota > Actinomycetes > Kitasatosporales > Streptomycetaceae > Kitasatospora > Kitasatospora sp. NPDC032150. The sequence goes on from NZ_JBVIMH010000006.1 coordinate 109,809, forward strand.
AGGCGTTGTCCGCCTTCACCGCGTCCTGGTGGTACTGGAGCAACCAGATGGTGACCACCAGGTCGCCCTCGGCGGCATCGGCGTAGCTACGGACCCCGCCGCCCTTCAGCGGCACGTCCTGCCAGACCTTGCGCACCTCGTCCCGGAGCTTCTCCGGCAGGGCCTGCACCTGGTCGTCGGCCCAGGCCCTGCGCTGGTCCTCGGTCAGTTCGGTGTCGTTGCCGTACGCCCCGGCGTCCGGGCCCAGCGTGTATCCGGCGGGCACCGGCAGCAGCAGGTCGCGCATCGAACCGAAGTGCGTGCCATTGGACTTGGCGCCGTAGGAGGACCCTGCCGGAGCGCTCGGCGCCGCAGTTGGCACGGTGGCCAGGGCGGCGGCGTCGGGCTCCCGATCGCGGTACCGGACCTTCAGGATGCCGACGCCGATCCCGACCCCGAGCAGTGCCGCCGCGACCACCGCCGCACCCGCGCGCAGTGCCGGGCCGGGCTTCGGCCTCGGCCTCAACTCGTCTGACGAGGCCGGGCGCTGCTGCTCGGCCGCGGTCCCGTCCGTACCGGTCGTACCGGTGGTCTCGCTCATACCAGTCGCTTCCACTGCTGCTCGGCGATGTCCTTGAGCTCGTCGGCGGAGACCCGGCTCTGGGAGTAGATGCTGACCACCATCACGACGTTGCCGCGCCGGGCGGTGGCGCTCCCGAAGTAGTAGGTGGTGGTGCTGTCCACGAAGTGCTCCTGCTGGGTCCGCGCCAGATAGGTGCCGTGCACCGTGCCGTCCAGCGTGCCGTCGATGCCGGTGCCGCCACCGGTGTCCCCCTGGGCCCAGGCGACCGCGGAGGAGACGTGGTCCTCGTCGAACTGGATCAGCTCGACCCGGTAGTTGTTGCCGCCCTTGGTCCAGGCGACCATCGCGTCCCGGCGGAAGCCGCCGTGGACCAGATCCCTGAACTGCCGGTCCGCACCGCCGTACGAACCGGCCTTCGCGCCGACGCCGAGCCAGCCGGACCCGTCGCCGTGGCCGTAGTTGTCCCAGTCGTCCGCGCCGTCGGGCTTGCTGATCAGCAGCTTGCGCAGGTCGCCGTCGATCGCGAGCGGCTTCGGCGCGGCCTCGGCGGCGGCCGCCGGGTCCAACGGGGTGGCGGGGTAGCCCGGCACGGCGACGTGCAGCGACGGCAGCGGCGTCTCGGGGCGGGCGGCCTGGATCGAGTAGCCGACGCCGGCGCCCAGCAGCGGACCCAGCAGCAGTGCGCCGGCCAGCAGCGTCACGGTACGGGGGCGGCGGCGCCCGGCGTCCGGACCGGCGTCCGGATTCACGACGGGCTCGGGCAGACCGGACGAGACGACGTCGCCGAACTCGGCCGCCCCTCCCGGCTCCTGGCCCTGGTGCCGCTCGGGAGACTCTTCGGTCTCGTGGGTGATCACGTTTTCTCCAGTGCGGCGGTTCGGCCGCTGTGTCGGAAGGGAATCGAAGTCCGGTGGCGGGAGGCCGCGGCGGCTCAGCCGCCGTCGGACAGCCGCTCGCGCTGGCGCTTCATCACGTCCATCAGCTGCGACTTGTCCGGTGTGCCCTTCACGAAGACGGTGATCTCGTACTGGACGTCGCCGACGTAGCCCACCCCGACCAGCCTGCCGGTCCAGGCCTCCTGGCGCGGCTTCATCAGGTAGCCCTTGGCCGAGTCGTCGCCGTCGATGTCGAAGCCCTCGCCGTTCTTGAAGGTCTCCGCCTGCGCGAACTCCTGGGCCATGGCGCGGGACTTGAAGCGCAGCAGCCGGGTCTCGACCTCCTGCTTGCCGTCCGCGGAGCGGTACCGGCGGTAGGCGCCGTCGTCCTGGTAGCCGTACGAGTCCAGCACGGAGGGGATCTCGCCGGCGTTGCTGTACTGGGCGGCGATGTCCTTGACGCTCAGCCCGGTGCCGTCGGGGGAGCCGTAGGGCTCGGCGCCGTCCGGCATCGGCAGCAGGAAGTAGCGGAGGTCGCCGCCGTGCGTGCTGCCGTTCACGGTGCCGTGCAGGGTGCTGCTCGGGGTGGGGGTCGGCGCTGCGCTCGTGCTCGGGGTGGCGGTCGGGGTGGTCGGGGTGGTGGTGCCCGTGACCGTGGCCGGTGGTGCGGGACGGGCGGCCGAGGCGGCCGGGTGCGCCGCCGGCCTGCCCACGGCGACGGTGACCGCGGCACTGGTCGCGGTCACGGCGAGCAGGCCGGCCGTCGCCAGCGCGATGCCCACGGCGCGCGGCAGCCCGCGCGCGGACCTGGGTCCCGGTACGGCCGCTGGTGCGGGCGGGTCGGACGGCGCGCGGTCGGACGGGGCGCCGTCGGACGGTGCGTGGTCAGGTGGCGCGGTGTCGGACGGCGCTCTGTCAGGCGGCGCGTTGTCGACCGACGCGGTTTCGGGCGCGGACAAGGGATTCCCCCACTGTGAATGGATGACGCCGCGCGCGATCCCCGGTCCGGGCCGTCCCCCGCCGGCTCCGCGCGGACGGCCGCAACGCGTTCAGCAGGATTATGAGATCCCGTCAACCCCTTCAACAACACGATAGTTCCCGACAGTCGGCGCATTGGCCGATCAATCGGACACGTCGTGATCGAACCGCAACGGGCCCCGACCACGACGGGTCGGCCCCGCGACGGAACCCGTGGACAGCACGGCGCCGGGGCGCCCACTCGGGCAGCCCGGCGCCGTCCCGCCCGCGGCCGGGCTCAGCCCAGCTGCGAGAGTCCCTCGGTGGCGATCTCCTCGAAGACCGCGAGGTCGTTCTCGAAGACCGAGGCCGGCACCGGCCAGTGGATCACCAGCTCGGTGATGCCGAGCTCGCGGTACGTCCCCGCCCAGTCGACGAAGGCGCCCACCGACTGCAGCGGCTTCTCCGCGGTCGACCCCTGCAGCAGCACCTTCTCCAGGGTCGCCACATCCCGGCCGTGCGCCTCGCAGGCCGCCGTCAGCTTCTCCAGCTGCGCCTTGATGACGGCGGGCGCCTGCTCCGCCGGCATCGCCGCGGGCCCCTTCGGGTCGCCGTACGTGACCCAGCCCTGCCCGTGCTCCGCCGCCAGCCGCAGCCCGCGCGGGCCGGTCGCCGCCACGTAGAACGGCACCCGCGGACGCTGCACGCAGCCCGGGATGTTCCGCGCCTCCACCGCCGAGTAGAACCGGCCCTCGTGGGTCGTGGCGTCCTGCGTCAGCAGCTTGTCCAGCAGCGGCAGGAACTCGCCGAACCGCTCCGCCCGCTCCTTGGGCGTCCAGGCCTCCTGGCCCATCGCGGTGGCGTCGAACCCGACGCCGCCGGCCCCGATCCCCACCGTCAGCCGCCCGCCGGAGACGTCGTCGACCGACAGCAGCTCCTTCGCCAGCGTGACCGGGTGCCGGAAGTTCGGCGAGGTCACCAGCGTGCCGATCCGCATCCGCTTGGTCACCGTCGCGGCGGCCGTCAGCGTCGGGATCGCCCCGAACCACGGCTCGTCCTGGAAGGACCGCCAGCTCAGGTGGTCATACGTGTACGCGGCGTGAAACCCGAGCTCCTCGGCCCGCCGCCAGATCTTCTGGCCTTCGTTCCAGCGGTGGATAGGGAGGATGACTGTGCTGAGTCGCATGCAAGCGACCCTACGCGAATCGTGCTCACCGGCGCCGAACACCAAAACCAGAACCGCCCCACCGCTAACACATGATGTATTACACTCTTTGCTATGGACACGTCTCGCCCTGGCAAGACCCGCGTCACCAGCGTTTCCCTGCGCGCCGAGACCCTGGACGCCATCCGCGCACGCGCCGGCAAGCAGGGGGTCTCCTCCTACATCGAGGAGGCCGTGCAGCGTCAGCTCCAGCGCGAAGCCATCGACGAGTACATCGCCGCCGCCGAGGCCGAGCACGGCCCGGTCGATCCGGCCGAGGTGGCGGCCAGGGCCGAGCGCATCCGCGCCCACCATGCCGCCCACCGAGGAGAGGCCGCTCCGGCGGATGCCACGTGAGCGGCACCCTCGTTCTCGACAGTGAGGCGCTCTCCAAACTCTCCCGGCGGCATCGTGACATGACCATCTGGCTGGACGTCGCCCGCACGCTGGATCTTCTCGTGGTGACCAGCGCGGCCACACTGGTGGAGGCGCGCGACCCCGAGGTGCCCCAGGCGGCGTTCGATCACGCCGTATCCCTGGTCAAGGTGCGGCCGATCACGGAAGAGATCGCGCGTGCTGCGAGCAAGTTGCTTGCAGCCGAGGGGCTACACGGTCACAAGTACGCGATCGACGCGATGCTCGCCGCCACCGCGCACCTTGAGCACGGCGACGTGACGATCGTGACCAGTGACTTCGAGGACCTGCGGCGACTGTGCCACCGCCGCATCGCGGTCGAGTCGATCTGACCTCCTCAGTCCGCCCGTTCGATCCCGACAGTGCGTCGCCGCAGGTCAGGACGTGATGCGTGAACGAGGACTGACCGACGTTACGAGAGTTCCCATCAGCGCTCTGTGCGGTGCAACGCCCCAGTAGGTCGTATGTGTACTCAATGACCTGACCGAGTGGGTCGGTCACCTGGAGAAGCTGTCCGGAGGGGTCGTACCGGTACCTGATGGTGCGACCTTGGAAGTCGCATTCACTGGTAGTCCGCCCGGCTTCGTCGTACGTGTAGGTCCACTGCTGAGCAGCGGACACACACCATGGAGCCGAACCGATGCATCACATCGTCAACAGCGCGCAGTCCCAAGCATGGAACGGATACGAAGGCCACCACTGGAGCAACCACGCGGACCGCTGGAACGCCGTGAACGGCGGCTTCAACGCGCCACCGGTGGTTGGGGAGGGTCGCGGTGCTCGGACGCATGCCACGGCCCTTTGAAAGGCCCGCGAAGCCGAGACATACCGCAGTATGCTTGCCCCATGGGAGCTACCACCCGGATCACAGTAACCCTGCCCACCGAGCAGGTGGCCGAGCTGAAGAAGCTCACGGACAACGTCTCCGGCTACGTCGCCGAGGCGGTCGCGCGGCAGATCAGGCACCAGCTGCTCGGTGAGGAGCTGCGTCGCTACGAGGAGGACCACGGCGCGTTCACGGAGGGGGAGCTCGCTGCCGCGCACGCGAGGATCTTCGGCTCGGCCGAACCCGGCAGCACGGCGAACGCCGCGTGAGCGAGCGTGTTGAGACCGTCGTACTGGACTCTCAGGGAGTGTCCGCCTGGATCGCGCAGGACCGCAGCGTGCTCGCGATGATCCGGTGCTTCCACTCCATGGCAGCCGATCTGGTGGTCTGCGCCAACACCATCGTGGAGGTCATGCACGCACGGGTGAACGCCCCTCGGCTGAACTGGGTGCTCTCGCAGGTCAAGATCGAGGCGGTCACCGAACAGACCGCACGAGCCTCGGCCGAGCTGCTGAAGCAAGCCGGCCTACACGGCCACAAGTACGCGATCGACGCGACTGTCGCCGAGATGGCACTGCGCCAACCGGGACCGGTGGCCATGCTCACCTCCGACGTCGACGACATGGCGAGACTCTGCGGCAGTCGCGTCCGACTCATCCCGGTCTGAACCCGGCGCCCGGACGCTCCTGCCGAGCGTTTCCGCAGCTCAGGCTGCGATGGGTGAACGAGGCTTGACCGAGGTCACCAGCGTGCCGATCCGCGTCCGCTTGGTCACCGTCGCGGCGGCCGTCAGCGTCGGGATCGCCCCGAACCACTCGTCCTGGAAGGACCGCCAGCTCAGGTGGTCATACGTGTACGCGGCGTGAAACCCGAGCTCCTCGGCCCGCCGCCAGATCTTCTGCCCTCGCCCCACCGGCGGATGGGGAGGATCACCGTGCTCAAGCGCATACCCTCGACCCTACGCGTACGCTCCGGCGGGTGAGGTTTCGAGCAACCCGCGGCGACGTCACCTGCGTGACCGCTAACGTGGCGCCATGGGCGTTCTGGGTGAAGCCGAGCTTGAGGCCGTGGTCGAAGAAGCCACTGTCGGCGCCTACGCCGAGGACGAGCAGCTGACCGGCCTGTTCACCATGATCGAGGAGAACCTCACGATGCCGTTCAACACGACGGTTCTCGGGGTCGAGGTGACCGTGCGCGGCGTCGACCTCGGTCAGGACGGCGGGATCGTCGCACGGTCCTGTCGCGGCCCCGATCGACAGAGGATCGGGATCCTGGACCTGCCGATGCCGACCCCTGCCCCGGGCGGCGCCGAGTGGCTCGATGCCTACCGGCACTGGGTCGGCTGAGCAGCTCGCATTATCTCTTCGAAACCGGCTTGCAGGGAAGGCACGACGTGGCGATCGCCGTACGGGACGCGAATCACGGCATCGATGAGCGCTCGCTCAGCGATCTCATCGAGCGCAGCGCCGAGTTGAAGGGGGATCTGGTCGCCTTCGGGCAGAGCCCGCGCTTCGACCGGTGGTTGACTCCCCTCCTGCTGGAGGCCGCGGGCCCTGAACGGCTGCTGGACGAGGGTGAGGCGGTCCGGATCACCGACCACTTCATCCTGCGGTACCGCCTGCCGGACGGTACGACCGTGGTCGACCGATTCGTCGCCTCGCGACGGGACTTGAGCGAAGTCGACCGGGAGATGCTGCTCGGCTGGCGTGACCCGGTCGAGGGCATCTTCGAGGTCCGGCGCAAGGACGGGGATGCCGTCGTCCTGCTGAACCTGGTCGACGACCTGGAGTACCGCACGTACTCGAACGTCGGGCCGAGGGCCTTCCGAGGAGTGTCCAAGGGACAGTTCCTTCTCACCTGCTTGGTGCCGGTCCGGTCGGCCGACGGCATGTGGCTGATCTCCGGGATGATGTTGTCCTACCCGAAGTCCAGCGCCACCGAGGTCGCCCAGGCCGCACTCCAACTGGCAACCAGCCGACCCGAACTGGTCTTCCGCAACCCCGAGAAGATCGAGCAGGGATGGGAGCGGATGCGGGAGGACCGGGCCGCATTCGTCGAGTTCTTCGGCACCGACGAACTGGTCCTTCCCCCAGCCGAGGCCGAGAAGCAGCTCAACGCCTACTACAGGCACCGGCAGGAGGCCACCCTGGCCGGACAGCCCGACCGTGCGCGAGGCAGGCGGCTTCCGGGGCTGGACTTTCCGGCCTTCGAACTGCAGCGGGACCTCGCGGACTCGGACACCGTCGGCGTCATCTACGACGAGATCGACGGACTCAACTTCTACGCAGACTACGGGCTGCTGCGGGACCTCTTCGCCCACCCGGCCCTCCCGGGCCGTAGGCGGCACCAGGACGTGCTGCGCACGTACCTGCGCGAGGAGTCGATCGCGCCACTACCGATCCGCCGACTGGCCACGGCGTACCCGGAAGCCGCCGACACGGTGTTCCGGAAGCTGCTGCGGAAACCCGGATTCACCTGGAGCGACCACGGCGAGGCTCTACTGCGCCGACGCAAGCCCTGGTACTACGCCCAGGAGCCCCGACCCGGCGTTTCCGTGATCGGCGAGCGCCTCATCGAACTTGCGGCCGGCAGCCAACGGCGGAGATTCACCAGGGCGCGGCGCGTGCCGCGTCAGCCCGATCACGCGTAAGAGCGCAGGGCCGCACCGCAGTCGAGGGCGTGCTGACGCGCAAGGAGCCGGAGGAAGTACCCGCGAGCCGGGAGCAGGCCGGCCACCTCCTCTTCTGCCCTTCGCCCCACCGGTGGTTGGGGAGGACCGCGGGACTCGGACACACGCCATCGACAGTAGGGGACGACCACGCCTCGACGAGTCCGTACATACGCGGTAGGTGCCGCAGGCCTCCGGCGCCACGCGCATCACGGTCACGCCGCCGACCGGGCAGGCGGCCGACTTGTAGCACTGCGTGAACCACCTGGCTCATCGAGCTCGGGCTCCCTCGACGGAAATCGCCCCGGCCGCCCCGCTGCCGGCGACCGCGCGGACCCGACCCGACGTCAGGGAGGGTTCAGGGCGCGGTCAGGGCGATCACCGGTTCCGAGGGGGTGGGGCGGCGGGAGAGGCTGTGGGTCGAGACCGCAGCGGGCGGTGTCGGGAGACCGGGGAGTCAGCGGTGAACAAGTTCGTGCGACGCGTTTCATGCCTTGGACTGGCGTGTGCGGCCGCGGTCGGGACCACTGCCGTGGTCGGCGGACAGGCGATGGCGAGCGAGCGGGTCGCGGCGCGGGCGGGGCAGCAGACGCTGGACACCGCGGCGCTGCAGGCGGCGATCCAGCCCCGGCCGGGAGAGGGGACGGCGGGGGCGATCGCCCGGGTGGTCAAGGGCGGCCAGGTGTGGCAGGGGTCGTCCGGTGACACGGTGACCGGACGGAGCGTTCCGGCCGACGCGCACTTCCACATCGGCAGCATCTCCAAGACCTTCGAGACCGTGGTCGTCCTGCAGCTCGCGGCCGAGGGGAGGATCGACCTGGACCAGACCGTCCAGCACTACCTGCCGGGGCTGCTGCCGGACGCCTTCCAGCCCGTCACCGTGCGCGAGTTGCTCAACATGACCAGCGGCCTGCCGGACGTCGACCAGGGGGCGCCGGACCAGTCGGCGGACTACCTGATCGCCCACCGGTACGACTACCGCACCTTCGACCAGGTCATCCAGGACACCCTGCGCCCGGTCGGCCGCCCGGCGCCCGGCCCGAACTTCGCGCCCGGCACCGCGCAGCAGTACAACTCGCTGGGCTTCCGGATCGCCGGGAAGCTGATCGAGCAGATCACCGGCAACTCGTTCAAGGACGAGGTCACCGAGCGGATCATCGAGCCGCTGCACCTCTCGCAGACCTCCGTGCCCGAGGACCGCACCCGGATGCCCCGGCCGTACCTGCACGGCTACCTGCCCGGCGGCGACGGCAGGACGGTCGACGTCAGCGAGCAGGGCGGCAACCCGTCCAACATGATCTCCACCCCGTCCGACCTGGACCACTTCATCACCGCGCTGTTCCAGGGCCGGCTGCTGCCCACCGCCCAGCTGGACGAGATGTTCCGGCTGCCCGAGGGCAGCGACGGCAAGACGCTCAAGTACTTCGACAACTCCAACTGCACCGACGGCAAGGGCAATCCGGGTCCGGCCTGCTTCGGCGCCGGGCTGATGGGCAACCCGCTGCCCGACGGCACCGTGCTCTGGGGCAAGACGGGCCACGACCTCGGCTACGCCAACGGCATGTTCGCCACCCGCGACCTGTCGATGAAGGGCGTCTTCTCGGTCTCCACCACCGACCTGAACAACGGCCGCCCGACCGCGCTCTCCAACCGGCTGCTGATCGCCGCCCTCAAGCCCGTCGGGCACTGACGCCCCCACCCGCTCCAGGGGCACCGCCGCATGGTGCGTCAGATGCGGCTGAGCCGGCGGGATGTGAGCGCGGGGTTAGCAGTGGCGGGCTGCGTGAGCAGGTGTCGGCACGGATCGATAATCTGTCTCGCCGTCAGCGCGGCCCGACGCCGCGTCACAACCATGGGGGAACCTTCGCGATGTCCTCTCGCAGACTGCTTGTCGCCGCCGTGCTCACCGTCGCCGCTCTCGGGCTGGTCGGGTGCGATCCCAACGACCCGACGGGCGGCGGCTCCTCGGCGGCCCCTGCGGCGCCGTCCGCCCCGGCTTCCGGCGCTGCCTCCGGCACGGCGAAGCCGGCGCCCGCCGGCAAGTCCTCGAGCGCTCCCGACGGGGACCCCGGGGAGAACTGCACCCCGGCCAAGCTCCCGGCGGGCCACAAGATCGTCCAGCCGGTGCAGCAGCCCAAGCAGAACACCATGCTCGCCAAGGCGACCAAGTTCGCCTGCGACCCCAACGACGGCCACTGGGAGGCGGTCGGCAGCCCGGAGAGGTTCGTCTTCGCACCGCACGCCAAGGCCGAGCTCGCCGCCGGGTCGGTCGGCTACAAGTCGGTCGCGGTCGGCGAGCTCTGGAACCACATCGGTGACTGCCTGGACGGCGGCCAGAACGTGAAGCCCCCGCTGACCTGCTCCGCCTTCCCGGTCTACGACATCACCCAGAACTCCGCCGGGGAGATCACCGAGATCAAGGAGCTCTGGCACTCCTGACCGGCGTCGCCCCGCCCGTCCCGGTACGCCGGGTGAGCCCTGGCACCGGCGCCGGGAGGCCCCGGGCGCCGGGCCCCGGGCGGGGCCGCCGTCCGAGCCGGCCGGAGGCGGCGCCGGGCGGGTGCGCGAAGATGGAGCGGTGACCACCAATCCCGCGCGCCCCCGTCTGATCGCGACCGACCTCGACGGCACCCTGCTCTGCCCGAGCGGGACCGTCTCCGAACGGACGGCCGCCGCGCTGGCGGCGGCCGAGGAGGCGGGCGTGCAGGTGGTGTTCGTGACCGGGCGGCCGCCGCGCTGGATGCAGCAGATCAGCCCGCACATCGGCGGCCACGGGGTGGCGATCTGCTCCAACGGCGGAGCGGTCTTCGACGTCCGGCAGGGCGAGATGGTGGAGGTCTTCCCGCTGGGCCCGGCGGACGCACTGGCCGTGATCACGGCGCTGCGGGAGGCGCTGCCGGGTACCGCCTTCGCCTTCGAGCACCTGGACGGGTTCGCCCGCGAGCCCGAGTACGAGCTCAGGATGTGGGGTGACGACGACGCCCAGCCGGCCGCCCCGGCCGAGGAGCTGCTGGCTCCGCAGGGTCGGATGCGCGGACTCTACAAGGTGCTCGCCCAGCACTCCGACCTCGATCCGGACGCCTTCCTGGTAGAGGCCCGCCGGGTCGCCGGACACCTCGCCGAGATCACCCGCTCCGCGCCGGTCGCCCTGCTGGAGATCAGCGCGCTCGGGGTCACCAAGGCCAGCACGCTGGCCAGTTGGTGCCGTGAGCAGGGGATCGACCGCTCCGAGGTGGTGGCCTTCGGCGACATGCCGAACGACCTGGAGATGTTGGCCTGGGCCGGTACCTCGTACGCCGTCGCCAACGCCCACCCCGAGGTGCTGGCTGCGGTCGCGCAGCACACCGTCAGCAACGAGGACGACGGCGTGGCGGTGGCGATCGAGGAACTGCTCGAACGGGGCTGACCCGGCGCGGCCGGGCGGCACGCTCCGGCCCGGTCGTCAGAGCCTGGCCGACCAGCGGACCCGGGTGCCCTTGCCGTGGGGACCGGGCTCGTGCCAGGCGGCGCCGCCGAGGTTCTCGGCGCGCCTGGTGAGGTTCTTCAGCCCACTGCGCCGGCCGCCGTGCGGAATGCCGACCCCGTCGTCGGTGACCGTGAGCAGCACGCCCGGCCGGCCGGCCAGGTCCAGCGACTCGGGGTCGCCGGAGAGCGGGTGGCCGTCGGCGTCGAGGTGGACGGTGGCGTCGATCTCGGTGCCGACCCGGGAGGCGCGGGCGTGGCGGGCCGCGTTGGAGAGCATCTCCCTCATCGCGGCCAGGAGTTGGCGGCCGGTCTGCTCGCCGACCAGGCTCTCCACCGGGCCGGTGAAGGTCACCGAGGGTTTGAAGCCGAGGGCGGCGGCCGCCTGGCTGGCCTCGCGCAGCACGCGGGTGCGCAGGTTGTCCGGTTCGTCGCCGCTCTCGTCGTGCTGGAGGGCGTAGATGGTGGTGCGGACCTCCTGGATGGTGGCGTCGAGCTCGTCCACCGCCTTTCCGATGCCGGTCCTGACCTCGGGGACGATGGCGCGCCGGGCCGCGCCCTCCAGCATCATGCCGGTGGCGAACAGCCGTTGGATCACCAGGTCGTGGAGGTCCCGGGCGATCCGGTCGCGGTCCTGGAAGACGGCCAGCCGCTGCTGGTCGCGCTGGCCCTCGGCCAGCCGCAGGGCGAGCGCGGACTGCGAGGCGAAGGTCTGGGCGAGCTGCTTCTCGGTCTCGGTGAACGGGGGCGCACCGACGCTGCGCCAGACGCAGAGCCCGCCGAGGACCCGTCCGGCGGCGATCATCGGGACGGCCATCGAGGCGCCGAAGTTGCGGGCGAGCCGGATCTCCACGTCGGGGTCGGTGGACATGTCGTCCAGGTAGACGCCCGAACCGGCCAGCAGCCGGGAGGCGAAGCTGCCCTCCGGGAGCAGCTCGCCCCGGACGAACTCGGCCGCCTCGCCTGAGGCGTGGGCCACCCGCATCTGGCCGTCGCCGGTGGGCAGCAGGATCATGCCCAGTGCGCCGTCGGCCAGTTCGCGGACCTGCTCGGCGGCGACGGTGAGGGCGACCTCGGCCTCGTCGGTGGAGAGCAGCGCGGTGGAGACGGCGGCGGCGCCGGCGATCCAGCGCTCGCGGCGGCGGCCCTCCTCGTAGAGGCGGGCGTTCTCGATGGCGACCCCGGCCGCGGCGGCGAGCGCGTTCAGCACCTGGGCGTCCTCCGGGGTGAAGACGCCGCTGCCGCTGCGCTTCTCGGTCAGGTAGAGGTTGCCGAACACCTCGCCCCTGACCCGGATCGGCTCGCCGAGGAAGGACGTCATCGGCGGGTGGTGCGGCGGGAAGCCCACGGAGCGCGGGTCGGTGGCGAGGTCGGCCAGCCGCAGCGGTTCGGGGCGTTCGATCAGGGCGCCCAGGATGCCGCGTCCGGTGGGGAGTTGGCCGATCTCGTCGGCGGTCTCGTCATCGATGCCGATGTGGATGAAGTCGGAGAGCCCGTCGCCGTGCGGGGAGATCACACCGAGGGCCGCGTACCTGGCGTCGACCAGTTCGGCCCCGGCGGCGGCGATCCGGTGCAGCGTGGCGTGCAGGTCGAGCCCGGCGCCGACCGAGACCACGGCCTCCAGCAGCCGCTGCATCCGCTCGGTGACGGCGGCGGCGGACTGGAGTCGCTCGGCGACCTCGGTGACCAGGGTGTCCAGGCCGAGCGAGGCGATCTCGGGCACCCGGTGCGGGGGCTGGCCGGCGGCTGGCTGCGTGGTGAGGTCCGGTGCGGAGTACGCCGGCGCGGTGCGCCCGGGGACAGGACGCTCCGGCACGGAGCGGCCCGGCTGTGGCCGGTCCTCTCGGGCGGGGTCCGGTCTGCTCTCCATGCCTGTGAGCCTAGTTTGTCCAGGTTTGACCCGATGATTCAGACGGCGGCGAGCAGCGTGTCGGCGCGCTCCTCCCGCCGGCGGAGCGCGCCGAGGCGGCCGTCCGGATCCGCGGCGAGTTCCGACCAGCGGCCGCACTCCACGATCCGGCCGTGCTCCAGGACGATCACCTCGTCCACCGTGTTGTCGTCCAGCCCGGCCAGCCGGTGGGTGATCAGCAGGGTGGTACGGCCCGCGGTGGCGGCCAGCAGGTCCGCGGTGAGGGCGTCGGCGGTGGGCAGGTCCAGGTGCTCGGCGGGCTCGTCCAGGATCAGTACGGGGAAGTCGGCGAGCAGCGCGCGGGCGAGTGCCAGGCGCCGGCGCTGGCCGCCGGAGAGCCGGGCGCCGTGCTCGCCGACCATGGTGTCCAGGCCGTCGGGCAGGCCGTCCACCCAGTCGAGCAGGCGGGCGGCGGCGAGCGCGGCCCGCAGCTGCTCCTCGGTGCAGTCCGGCCGGGCGAGGCGCAGGTTCTCGCGCAGCGAGCTGTCGAAGACGTGCGCGTCCTGGGCGCAGAGGCCGATGACGCGGCGGACGTCGTCCGAGTCGAGCATCCGGGTGTCCACAGGCTGTGGACACCCGCCGAGGGTGACGGCCCCCGCGCGCTGGCCCAAGAAGCGCAGCAGCACCTGGGCGAGGGTGGTCTTGCCGGAGCCGGACGGGCCGACCACGGCGATCCGACGGCCCGGGGTGAGGTCGAGGTCGACGTCGCGCAGCGCGTCCTCGGCCTGTCCCGGCCAGCGGGCGGTCAGGCCACGGACGGTGATCGGGAACGGGTCGGCGGGCGGGGCGGCCGGTGCTACGGGTTCGGCGACCGGCGGCTCGGCCGCGAGCACCTCGGCGAGCCTGGCCCGTGCGGCCCGGCTGCGCTCGCGGAACTGCACGGCGGTGGGCATGCCCGCGACGGCCTCGAAGGCGGCCAGCGGGGTGAGCACCACCAGCGCCAGGCACACCCCCGGGAGCGTGCCGCCGCTGACCGCCTGCACTCCGGCGGCCGCGCTCGCGGCCACGGTCAGCCCGGTGACCAGGGCGATCAGCCCGGCCGACACCCCGCCGGCGGCGGCCGAGCGGGCTGCGAGGGCGGTCAGGCGGCGGTCGGCGGAGCGGGTGGCGTCGAGCCGGGCGGGCAGCGCCCCGGCGACGGCCAGTTCGGCGGCACCGGTCAGGGTGTCGACCACAATGGCCGCCAACTCGCCACGGGCTGGCGCCTGTTGGCGCTCGGCACGGCCGGAGAGCCGGGCGGCGAGGGCGGGTACGACGGCCCCCGCGAGCAGCAGGCCGAGCGCCAGCAGGGCGCCCGCGAGTGGGAGGAAAGCGGCCAGGGCGGCGGCGGAGCCGAGCGAGACCAGAGTTGCGACGGCGGCGGGCAGGCGCCAGCGCAGGTGGTGGTCCTGGACCGCGTCCACGTCACGGACCAGGCGGGAGAGCAGGTCGCCGCGGCGGAAGGCGGGCAGGGCGGCCGGGGCGAGCTGTTCGAGCCGCCGGTAGACGGCGGTCCGGACGCCCCCGAGGGCGCGCAGGACGGCGTCGTGGGAGACCAGGCGCTCGGCGTAGCGGAAGACGCTGCGGCCGATACCGAAGGCCCGTACCGAGGTGACGGCCATCATCAGGTAGAGCACCGGGGGCATCTCTGAGGCGTAGGAGATCAGCCAGCCGGAGGTGGCCATCAGGGCCACGGCGCAGCCCAGCGCGAGGGCGCCCAGCAGGACGGCGGGCGCCAGGCGGGGCTTGGCAGCCGCCTCGGGGAGCCCTGGGACGGCGCCTTCGTCCTCGGCGTCGCGGGGAACCGCGTGGGGCACTCGCGCTACGGGAAGCGCGGACACCGCCCCGCCGGGGTCGCGGAGTGCGTCCTGCTCGCTCTCCGGCTGCCCCTCGGATGCCTGGGCGGCCTGTACGACCGGCACGGGTTCGGGGGCGGCGAGGTGGTAGTGGTGGTCGGCGACGGCGAGCAGGGCCGGACGGTGGGCGACCAGCAGGACGGTGCGGCCGGCCAGGGCGCGGACGGCCTCGACGACGGCGGCCTCGCTCGCCCCGTCCAGGTTGGCGGTGGGTTCGTCCAGCAGGACCAGCGGCCGGTCGGTGAGCAGCGCGCGGGCGAGCGCGATGCGCTGGCGCTGGCCGGCCGAGAGGCCGGCGCCGCCCTCGCCGAGCACGGTGTCCAGGGCGGCGAAGTCGGTGGCGTGGGCGGCCGCGAGCGCGGCCCTGACCTGGTCGTCGGTGGCGTCGGGGCGGGCGAGCTTGACGTTCTCGGCGATCGTCCCGGCGAACAGGTGGGGGTGCTGCGGCACCCAGGCGATCCGGCTGCGCCAGCTCACCGGGTCGAGGTCGGCGAGGTCCTGGCCGTCGACCAGCACCCGGCCCGAGTCCGGCCGGGTGAAGCCGAGCAGGACGGACAGCAGGGTGCTCTTGCCCGAGCCGCTCGGGCCGGTGAGCGCGGTCGTGCGACCCGGCCGGATGGTGAGCGAGAGCCCGGACAGCGCGGGGGCCGTCCGGCCCGGGTGGGTGACGCCGACCCCCTCGACCGAGATCACCGCACCGGCCGGCGTGGGGGCCGGACTGGTGCCCGAGGCGGGCAGTGGGGTCTCCAGCACCTCGAAGATCTGGTCGGCGGCGGCGAGCCCCTCGACGCTGGCGTGGTAGAGCGCGCCGACCTGCCGGATCGGGAAGTACACCTCGGGCGCCAGGATCAGCACCAGCAGCCCGGTCTCCAGACCGAGGCTGCCGTCGACCAACCGGAAGCCGATCGAGACGGCGACCAGGGCGACCGAGAGGGTGGAGAGCAGCTCCAGGGCGAATGAGGAGATGAAGGCGATCCGCAGGGTCCGCATGGTGGCCCGGCGGTACTCGTCGGTGATCCTGGCGATGGTGCGGGCCTGCGCCTTGGCCCGGTTGAAGACCTTGAGCGTGGGGAGGCCCGCGACCACGTCCAGGAAGTGGTGCGAGAGCCGGGAGAGCGAGGCCCACTGCCGGTCCATCCGGGACTGGGTGGCCCAGCCGATCAGCACCATGAAGAGCGGGATCAGCGGCAGCGTGCCCGCGATGATCGCGGCGGAGATCCAGTCGGCACCCAGGATCCGGGTTAGTACCACCGCCGGGACCACCACGGCGAGGGCCAGCTGCGGCAGGTAGCGGGCGAAGTAGTCGTCCAGGGCGTCGACGCCCCGGGTGGCCAGCGCGGTGAGTTCCCCCGTCCGCCGGCCCGACAGGTAGGCGGGACCGAGGGCAGTGGCGTGGTCGAGCAACCGCCGCCGCAGGGTGGACTTCACCGTGGCGACCGAGCGGTGTGCGGTCAGCTCGGTCAGCCAGGCGACCGCCGCCCGGCCGGCCGCGGTGGCGGCCAGCCAGAGCAGCGGAGCGGCGAGGTGGTAGGAGTGCCGTTGGAAGGCCCGGACCACGATCTCGGCGATCAGCGAGGCCTGGGCCACCACCAGCACTGCACCGAGGGCACCGAGCACCACCGACCCGGCGAGGAAGGCGCGGGTGGTGCGGGCGTACCGCAGGAGCCGGGGGTCCACAGGCTTCACGGTCGGCTCCTTCGGTGCGTGCGCGGGCGGGTCAGTGGTCGGCGGTGTGGACCACCGGGAGGTGCTGGACGCCGATCCGCTTGCGGAATACCCAGTACGTCCAGCCCTGGTAGAGCAGCACCAGGGGGGTGAAGACCGCCGCGATGACGGTCATCAGCTTGAGCGTGTAGGGCGAGGAGGCGGCGTTCTCCACCGTCAGCGACCAACTGCTGTTCAGCGTCGAGGGCATGACGTCCGGGAAGAGCGACAGGAAGAGCATAGCGACCGCCGCCACCACGGTCAGCCCGGAGAAGGTGAACGCCCAGCCCTCGCGGCCCAGTTGGTTGGCCACCAGCGCGGCGGCCAGCGCCAGCACCGCGACGAGCAGCGCGGCCAGGCTCCAGCCGGTGCCCTGGTGGGCCTGGGTCCAGGCCAGGAAGCCCGCCGCCGCCACGGAGGTGGCCAGCCCGAGCCGGCGCGCCGCGGCGCGCGCCCGGTCGCGGATCTCGCCGACCGTCTTGAGCGAGGCGAACACCGCGCCGTGGAAGGTGAACAGCACCAGGGTGACCAGGCCGCCGAGCAGCGCATAGGGGTTCAGCAGGTCGAGGACGCCGCCGACGTAGTTCTTGTGCTCGTCGATCGCCACTCCGTGGACGATGTTGGCGAAGGCCACACCCCACAGGAAGGCGGGCAGCAGGGAGGTCCAGAAGATGGCGTGCTCCCAGTTGCGCTGCCAGCGCTCCTCGGTGCGCTTGGCCCGGTACTCGAAGGCCACGCCCCGGACGATCAGGCAGACCAGGATCACCAGCAGCGGCAGGTAGAAGCCGCTGAACAGGGTGGCGTACCAGTCGGGGAAGGCGGCGAAGGTGGCGCCGCCGGCGGTGAGCAGCCAAACCTCGTTGCCGTCCCAGACCGGGCCGATGGTGTTGATCAGGACCCGGCGTTCGGCGGTGTTCCTGGCGAGCAGCTTGGTGAGCACGCCGATGCCGAAGTCGAAGCCTTCGAGGAAGAAGTAGCCGATCCACAGGACCGCGATGAGGACGAACCAGACGTCGTGGAGTTGCATGTCACTGTCCCTCGGTGAACGGGGTCTCAGTAGGCGAAGGCGAGGGGCTTTTCGGCGTCCTCTGCCGAGGACGGGCCACGGAGCGTCGGGTCCTTCGCGGGCGGCTGCTCCGAGGTGACCGGTCCGGCCGAGGCGTACTTGGCGAGCAGCCGCACCTCGATCACCGCGAGGATCGCGTACAGCAGCGTGAAGGTGGCCAGCGCGCCGATCTGGGTGGCGGCGTTGACGTTGGGCGAGACGGCGTCGGCGGTGGTCATCAGGCCGAAGACGGCCCAGGGCTGACGGCCCATCTCGGTGAAGACCCAGCCGAAGCTGTTGGCGATCAGCGGGAAGCCCATGGTCCAGATGCCGATCCGCCAGCTCCACTTGGTGAGGAACGGACCCATCTCCCGGGTCCTGGTGAGCATCAGCCGGGGTGCCTCGTCATCCTCGGTGCGGAACTCGGGGGCGAGGAGGAATCTTCTTCTGGTGGTCCAGAGCCCGATCAGGCCGGCCACGAAGGAGGTCATCCCGAAACCGATCATGAGGCGGAAGCCCCAGTACGTCACGAAGACGTTCGGGATGTAGCCGGTGGGCTTGCCGCCGTACTTGGCCGCCTCGGCTTCGGCGGTGTTGTTGATGCCGGGGACGGCCGAGCTGAAGTCGCTCTTGGCCAGGAAGGAGAGCGCCGCCGGCACCTCCAGCTCCACCGAGTTGTGGCCCTTGGTGACGTCGCCGACCGCGAAGACCGAGAACGGCGCGGGCGACTGGGTGTCCCAGAGCGCCTCGGCGGCGGCCATCTTCATCGGCTGCTGCTCGAACATCACCTTGGCCAGGGTGTCACCGCTGATCGCGGTGCCGAGGCCGGCCACCACGGCCATCGCGAGGCCCACCCGCAGCGACGTCCGCATGGTGGCGACCTTCTTGCGCTGGGCCTCGGTGACCTCTCCGGCCGCGGCGGCGCGCCCGGCCCGGACCAGGTGGTACGAGGCGATGCCGACCATGAAGGCGGCGCCGGTCAGGAAGGCGGCGGTGAGGGTGTGGAAGACCACGACCAGGGTGGTGTCCTGGAACAGCACCTTGGTGATGTCGGTCAGCCGCGCCTTGCCGGTGGCCTTGTCGACCGCGTAGCCGACCGGGTGCTGCATCCAGGAGTTGGCGGCCAGGATGAAGTACGCGGAGAGCACGGTGCCGATCGACACCATCCAGATGCAGGCGCAGTGGATCTTCTTCGGCAGCTTGTCCCAGCCGAAGATCCACAGGCCGATGAAGGTGGACTCGAAGAAGAAGGCGATCAGCGCCTCCATCGCGAGCGGGGCGCCGAAGACGTCGCCCACGAAGCGCGAGTAGTCGGACCAGTTCATCCCGAACTGGAACTCCTGCACGATCCCGGTCACCACGCCCATGGCGATGTTGATCAGGAAGAGCTTGCCCCAGAACTTGGTGGCGTGGAAGTACTTCTCCTTGCCGGTCCGTACCCAGGCGGTCTCCAGGCCGGCCACGGTGGCGGCGAGGCTGATCGTCAGCGGCACGAACAGGAAGTGGTAGACGGTGGTGACACCGAACTGCCATCTCGCGATGGTCTCGTGAGCGACTGCTAGCTCCACGGCGCCCTCTCTCTGGTCGTTCCCCGCATTTCGGACAAGCCGCACTTCGGCCCGAGAGCGATCGGCACAGGCTTGCCCGCTTGTGAACGTGAACACGTTCACAAGGCAGTATCTCCCATGCTTACGACAGCGCGGACAGTGGGGGGTGGGTCTCGGATGGCCGGACGGATCATCCGGCGCGGCTGTGACCTGCGACGAGAAGCGGACGGCACGGCAACCGCGGGCTTCTTGGCCGGTCAGGAGCCTGACAGGGCGACTGCGCGGCGGCCCTCGGGGCAAGGGCCGGACGGGCACTCCTCGCGGGCAGATCGGGTCTCCCCCGGGCTGCCTGCCCGCCCCGGAAGGACGGCCCCAAAGGCCCCACCCGGAAGACGTGCCCGAAATGCCTGCCGCGGGAGAGATGCCCTGGCGGCGGGGCCGCCCGTTCGCTCAGTGGCTCTGTGCGGGGATGTGGACGCGGAAGGCGGCACCCCTGCCCGGGGCGGTGGAGAGGGTGAGGGTGCCGTCGTGGGCGTGGACCAAGGCGGTGGCGATGGCCAGGCCGAGGCCGGCGCCGCCGCCCTCGTGGCGACTGCGGGAGGCGTCGACGCGGTAGAAGCGCTCGAAGACCTGGGCGGCCTGCTCCTCGGTCAGACCGGGGCCCGAGTCGGCGACCTCCAGCAGGCAGTGGCCGTCGCCGGTGGTGCCGACCCCGATCCGGACGGCGGTGCCCGAGGGGGTGTGCTTGACCGCGTTGCCGACCAGGTTGGTCACCACCTGCCGCAGCCGGGCCTCGTCGCCGAGCACCGGAGCGGGCTGCGGGGCGCCGCTGCCGTCGGGCCCGGTGAGGGAGACCGGGCGGCCGGGGTCGAGCGCGGTCAGGTCGTGCAGGGCGTCGGCGGCCAGCGTGCGCAGGTCCATCGGTGCCAGGTCGAGCGGGCGCTCCTCGTCGAGCCGAGCGAGCGTGAGCAGGTCCTCGACCAGCCCGCTCATCCGGACGGCCTCGCTCTCGATCCGGTCCATCGCCCGGTCCACGTCGGGCAGCGCGCCCATCCGGTACAGCTCCGCGAAGCCCCGGATGCCCGCGAGCGGGGTGCGCAGCTCGTGCGAGGCGTCGGCGACGAAGCGGCGCATCTTCGCCTCGGACTCGGCGCGGGCGGCGAACGCGGCCTCGATCTGGGTGAGCATCCCGTTGAGGGTCGCGGAGAGCCGTCCCACCTCGGTGCCGGGCGGGAGTTCGGGCATCCGGTGCGAGAGCCGTCCGGCGGCGATCAGCTCGGCGTCCTGCTCGATCCTGGCGAGCGGGCGCAGCCCGGCCCGTACCGCGATCGCGCCGAGCGCGGCGATCAGCACCAGGACGGCGCCGCCGATGGCCCAGAAGGACGCGCGCAGCTTGGCCACCGTCGCGTCCACGTCGTCCATCGAGACCGCGGCCAGCACGTAGGAGGGGGCGGCGAACGGGTTGCCGCCGGTGTGCAGCAGCGGGAGCACGACCACCCGCCAGCGCCCCTGGCCGGTCTGGTCGGGAAGGTCGAATCCGGTCAACTCTCCCGCATGCTGGCCAAGTTGACTCTTCGTCAGCTTCCCGAGATCGGGTGCCGGATCGGTCTCGGCGATCGGCTGCCGCATGGTCTGCTGGACCGTGCCGTCGGCGGACAGGTACTGCACCACGTACTGGCTGGGCAGGAACTGGCCCGCCCGGTGCAGGTTCGGGCTCGGGTTGTTCTGGCGGTTGCTGCCGGGGGCGCGGCGCGACAGCGGTCCGGCGAACCGGAGCAGTTGCTGATCGGCCCGGTCGGCGAGCTGGACGCGGACCGTCCCGAGGACGACGGTGTCGCTCACCACCAGCCCGGTGGCCACCAGCAGCACCGCGAGCACCAGCAGCCTCGCCCGCAGCGACAGCCGGGTGAACCGGGACAGCCGGGCGGACCTGGTCAGGCGGGTGAGCCGGGGCAGCCGGGCGGACCTGGTCAGGCGGGTGAACCGGGGCAGCCTCGGCAGTCCGGGGAGCTTTCTGGGCAGGCGGAGGCGGCGCACGGGTTCAGTGCTGGGGCGGGCGGCGCAGGGCGTAGCCGATGCCGCGCACGGTATGGATCAGCTTGGGACCGTGCGCGGGCCCGGAGTCGAGCTTGCGGCGCAGGTAGGAGATGTACGACTCGACGATGGAGAGGTCGCCGCCGAAGTCGTACGCCCAGACGTGGTCGAGGATCTGGGCCTTGGAGACCACCCGGCCGACGTTGGCCATCAGGTAGTGCAGCAGCTTGAACTCGGTCGGCGAGAGCGAGATCGTCTGCTCGCCGCGGGTGACCTCGTGGGCGACCGGATCGAGGGTGAGGTCGCCGACCACCAGCCGGCCGTCCTCCGCGGGGCCGCCGGCCCGGCGCAGGATGGCCCGGATCCGGGCGATCAGCTCCTCCAGGCTGAACGGCTTGGTGACGTAGTCGTCGGCGCCTGCCGCGAGCCCCTGGACCTTGTCGCCGGTGCCGTCCTTGGCGGTGAGGAAGAGCACCGGGACGTGCTCGGCGGCCTGCGGCCACTGGGCCTGCTGGCGCAGCCGCTCGACCACGGTGAAGCCGTCCAGGTCGGGCAGCATCACGTCGAGCACCACCAGGTCGGGCCGCTCGGCGGCGACGGCCTGCAGCGCCTCCTCGCCGGTCGCGGCGGAGGCCACCCGGAAGCCGGAGAAGCGCAGGCTCGCGGAGAGCAGCTCGCGGATGTTCGGCTCGTCGTCCACCACCAGCAGGAACGGTTCGCCGCCCGAGCCAGCCTGACGTGCGGGCACACCCGCTGTGGCGGTACCGCTGGCTGTCGAAACTGTCCCTTGCACTGCTGTTCCGCCTCCCGGTCGGACGATGCATCCTCGTTGGACGATAGCCCGGGGAGGCTACGCGTGGTTGATGAGGACGGGATTAGACGTACATCGACCAGGTAACGCCCACGGGCGCGGGGCCGTCCTAGGCCGACCGCGTGCGCGCCGTGGCGCGCCCGGCGCGCCACGGCGGACGAGGCTCCCCCGCGCCCCATCGAAGCATCAGGCAGCCGCGGCCGAGGTGGCAGCCGCGGCCGTGGTGGCGGCCGCCCGGGCGTGGGCACGCTTGCCGTAGGCGATGGTCCAGACGATCAGGGCGGCCGTGGCTCCGTAGGAGAGCACGGAGTTCACGGCGACCATCGCGCCGCTGCTCAGGACGTACGAGAGGACGATCCGCAGTGCCGCCTCGGCGATCGAGCCCAGGCCCCAGACCAGGGTCATCGTGCGCTGGACCTTGCGGAAGCCTTCGTAGGCCCACAGGCCGTTCCAGTGGTCGATCGACTCGCGGGAGCCGTCGGTGGCGAACTTGCGGCCGAAGTAGAACATCAGCGGGCGCGGAGCGGCCAGCGTGGCCAGGCACACCAGGCCGAAGAGGCCGGTGATCGCCGAGTCCTTGACCAGGAGCAGCCGGGCCGAGTGCGGGCCGACGAGGGTGACCGCCAGGGTGAGCGCGACGATGATCAGGCTGAAGATGCCGAACTCGTCGATCTTGCGCTGCCAGGCGATGCTGATCAGCATGCCCAGGATCGGCCAGGCCGCCGAGGCCAGCAGCGCGGTGTAGTCGGGGTACCCGTGCGATTTGAGCTGACTTTCGGTCAGGATCGGCGCGACGATGTTGAAGATGATGGTGAACACCCAGCCGAGCGCGGCCGCGCCGCTCCGCCGAGCCGGAGTCTGGTCCGACACGATTCCCCCGATGATCATTTGATTTTGCCGGACCGGACAGTAGTGGATCTTGTGTTCGCTCCACCAGCCTTTGGCCCGGTTCCACCGCCCACGGGGCCGGGCCCGGCCGATGGGGGATCTGCCGGGCCCGGGTTCGTCCGACGACTGCGGGGTTCAGCCGTTGGACGGGTTGGACGGGTTGGACGGGTTGGACGGGTTACGGGCTCCGCCGAGGCCCCCGCCGCCGAAACCGCCACCACCGAAGCCGCCGGGGCCACCGGCTCCCTCGGTGAGCTGGGTGGCCGCGTAGCCGCCGGAGGAGTCGGGGGTGCCGATCACGGTCACGCTCTGGCCGGGCTGGAGGTCGGAGACCTTGCCCTCCTTGTTGAGCTGGACCTTGGTGCTGTCGCCGGTAGTGACCTTGACGGTGTTGCCGTTCGCGTCGGTGAGGTAGACCGTGCTGCCGTCCACGGCCTTGACCGTGCCCCGGGTGAAGCCGGCCCCGCCCTGGCCGCCCTGGCCACCGCCGCGGCGGCCGCCGGCCTGGCCGTAACCGCCCTGGCCGCCGCCGAAGCCCTGGCCGCGCTGGCCGGCGGCGCGCTGGGTGGTGTTGCTCTTCCCGTTGCCCTGCTCGTACCAGGCACCGCCGGCGAAGGAGAACACCGCGATGGCCGCGCCGGCCAGGGCCAGGGTGACCCAGGGCAGCTTGCGGCGCGGCGGCGCGGCGAGTTCGGCGGTGATGTCGCGGGCGTCCGGCGGGGTGGCCAGCAGCTCGACGTGCGCGGCGGGGTCGGCCGGCGCCGCGGGCTGCGCCGACGGCTCGTGTTCGGAGGTCATGTGGCCTTCTTCTGCTCGTCTCAGGGGTCTGCTCTGGGGGCTGCTCGTGGGGGGGGTCTACTCGTGCCGGAGGGCGTCGATCGGGCGCAGCGAGGCGGCCCGGTTGGCGGGATAGCTGCCGAAGAACAGGCCGATGGCCACCGCGATGGCGAAGGCGCCGAGCACCGACTGCGGGATGACCACCGGCTTGATGCCGACGATGCTGAACTGCGAGCCGACGATCCCGGCCAGCACCCCGAGCCCGGCGCCGAGCACCGACAGCAGGGTGGACTCGGTGAGGAACTGGCCCAGGATGACCGCCTTGGGGGCGCCGAGCGCCTTGCGGATGCCGATCTCCCTGGTCCGCTCGGTGACGGTGACCAGCATGATGTTGGTGATCCCGATCCCGCCGACCAGCAGCGAGATCGCGGCGACCGCGCCGAGCAGGACGGTGAACGTCTTGGTGGTGCTCTCCCGGGCGGTCAGCAGCGAGGTCTGGTTGCTGATCCGGAAGTCCACCTTGCTCGGGTCCGAGATCCCGTGGCTGCCCATCAGGATCCGGGTGATGTCGCTCTGCGCGGCGGTGGTGGCGTCGGCCGAGGACGCCTGCACCAGGATCTGGTTGACCGAGCCGAAGCCGGTGAAGGCGTTCTGCACGGTGGGCAGCGGCGCGATCACCACGTCGTCCGGGTCGTTGAAGCCGGTGCTGCCCTTGGTGGCGAGCACGCCGACCACGGTGAACGGGGTGCCGCCGACCACGATCCGCTTGCCGACCGGGTCCTCGTCCGCGAACAGCTGGGCGGCGGTGGTGGAGCCGATCACCGCGACCTTGCGGGAGTTCAGCACGTCGTCGTTGCTGAAGTAGTCGCCGTGCGCCACCTTCTGGTTGGCGGTCTCGAAGTACGCCGGGTAGGTGCCGATGATCGAGCCCGGGGTGTACGAGATGTTCCCGTACAGCGCGGTGGCGGTGGTGGTGACCACCGGGGCGACCGACTTGATCGACGGTGCGTCGGTGGCGGCGGCCAACGCCTTGGCGTCGTCCACGGTGAGCTTCTTGGCTGCCGAGCCGCCGCCGCGGGCGTTCATCGAGGAGACGGTGAGCGAGTTGGTGCCGAGCGAGGTGATCGAGTTCTTGACGGCCTGCGAGGAGCCGTTGCCGACCGCCAGCAGCAGGATCACCGAGGCCACGCCGATCAGCACACCGAGCATGGTGAGCGCCGACCTGACCTTGTTGGCGGCCAGGCCGCCGAGTGCGAAGCGGAGCATCTGCCAGACGATCACGGGCGGGCTCCGGTGAGTTCGCGCAGCGCGGGCGGCGGCCCGTCCACCGGGGCCTGCCGGACGTCGGAGATGATCCGCCCGTCGACCATCCGCAGCACCCGCTTGGCGTGCTCGGCCACCTCGTCCTCGTGGGTGATCAGTACGACGGTGCGGCCGGTGGCGTTGAGGCCGTCGATGATGGCCAGCACCTCCTTGGTGGAGTGGCTGTCCAGGTTTCCGGTGGGTTCGTCGGCGAGCAGCATCGCGGGTGCGGTGACCAGCGCGCGGGCGACCGCCACGCGCTGCTGCTGGCCGCCGGAGAGCTGGTTGGGCCGGTGCCCGGCGCGCTCCAGCAGGCCGACCAGCGAAAGCGCGGCGAGCGCCCGGCGCTTGCGCTCGGCGGCGCGCACGCCGGCGTACGCCAGCGGGAGTTCTACCTGGGCGAGCGCGGTGGTACGGGGCACCAGGTTGAAGGACTGGAAGATGAACCCGATCTTGCGGTTGCGGACCAGGGAGAGCTGCTGCTCGTCCAGGTGCCCGACGTCGATGCCGTCCAGCAGGTAGCGGCCGGAGGTCGGGACGTCCAGGCAGCCCAGGATGTTCATCAGCGTGGACTTGCCGGAGCCCGAACTGCCCATCACCGCGACGTAGTCGCCCTGGGCGATGTCGAGGCTGACGCCCTGGGGCTCGCCGGTGCCGGGCGCGAGCGGGCCGCGCAGGGCGTGCACGGTCGCGTCGCCGTGGCCGTACGCCTTGGTGAGGTTGCGGATCTGGATCACCGGCGGCTGCTGGACGGCCCGCTGCCGGGCCTCCGGGGCGGCCGCCGTCTGGGAGGGTGTCATCCGCGACCGCCCCCGCCACCGCCGTTGCCGCCACCGCCGTTGCCGCCACCGCCGTTGCCGCCACGGCCGCCGCCGAAGCCGCCACCGCCACCGCCGCCGAATCCGCCGCCACCACCGCCGCCCAGGCCGGGGAAGGAGCCGCCGGGGAAGCCGTTTCCGGTGCCCGCGGTGGTCGAGGTGAGCTGGACGTGCTCGCCCTCGGTCAGCCCGGAGACCACCTGGACCGTGGAGTCACCCTCCACCCCGGCGGTGACGTCCACCCGCTCGGTGCTGCCGTCGTCGTGCACCACGGTCGCGGTCCGGGAGTCACCGGTGCCCGAGAGCGCGGCGGTCGGGACGGAGAGCGCGTTGTCGGCCTCGCCGGTGACCACCGAGATGGTGGCACTGAGACCGGTCCGCAGCGAGCTGGTGTCACCGTCGATCTGCAGCACCGCGCCGTACTGGACCGCGCTGGAGGACCCGCCCGCGCCACCGCTGCCCGAGCCGACCGGCAGCGAACTCACCGACAGCACGGTCGCCTTCAGCTGGGTGTCGGACTTCGCGTTCAGGGTGACGGTGGCCGCCTGGCCCTTCTTCAGCTTCAGCGAGTCGAGTTCGGAGAAGGACGCGGAGACCTGCATCCCGGCCGGGTTGGTCAGCACGATGAAGCCGCTCGGCGTGCTCGTCGTGCTCGAACCCGAGCCGCTGCCACCGGACTTGCCACTGCCGCTGCTGCCGGCACTGCCGCCCGAGCCGGAGCCGGCGGAGCCCGAGCTGCCCGCGACGGTGTCGCCGACCTTGCCGCCGACGGACGCGACCGTGCCGTCCTCCGAGGCGACCAGGCTGGTGCCGGCGAGCGCCGCCTTGGCATTGGTGAGCCCGGCCTCGGCCGTGGTCAGCTGCTGCTGGGCCTGGGCGACCTGGGCCGCATCCACCTTGGTGGTGGTGACGGTGGTGGTCTTGGGGGCGGCCGACGCGCCTCCCCGGCCGCTGCCACTGCTGCTGCCGCTGGCGGGGACCTGGGTGGTGGTGGTCTCGCCGTCCTGCGCCTTGGTGAGGTTGGCCTGGGCGGCGGTGAGCGCGGACTCGGCCGCGGTGACCTGCTGAAGGGCCTGCGTGGTGTCCACGGTGGCGAGCAGCTGGCCCTTCTTCACCGTGTCGCCGACCGCCACCTTGATCGCGGTCACCTTGCCGCCCGTGGCGAAGTCCTGCCCGGCGTCGCCGGGGGAGGAGAGCGTGCCGGAGCCGGAGACCGTGGCCAGCACGGTGCCCTTGGTCACCGTGGCGGTCCGGGTCTGCGGCCGGCCCGCGGCCGTACTGGTACCGCTGCCCAGCGTGGCGTACGCCAGGGCGGCACCACCCAGCAGGACCACGCCGAGCGCGGAATTGACGAGGACGGCACCACGCCGTCGCGGGAGCACCTTCATGGGGGTCAGCGTGACGCGGTGCTCTTGCCAAGTCCTGGGGCAGACCTGGGAGCGAGCTGACGCCAGCAATCCGGACATTCAGCCTCATACCGGGTCCCGGGCGGCCGGAACGCTTCCTCCCGCTTGGGCAGCGGTTGATCGACCTCTCAGGGATTTCCCAGCGTTTCCGGTCCGCTTTCTGATCCGGTCCGGCCCCTCCTGGGGCAGCAGCCGTCAGGGGCGGGCCCGTTGGCCCCGGAACTCTCGGCGGTCGGCCGGCCCGCGAAGTGGTCCGTGTAGGCCTGCGTATCGAAGTGGGTGTCCGGCCGCGCGCCTCACACCACCCTCGACGACGCAGGGGCACGGCGCGCCGATGCGCGCGCCGTGCCCCTGCCGGTCGGGCCCGCGGGAGGTCAGAGCTCCTTGCGGAAGGCCGCGGCGGTGGCCAGGAAGATGCTGTTGGCCTCGGTCTCGCCGATGGTGACCCGGACGCCCTCGCCCGGGAACGGACGGACCACCACGCCGGCCTCGGCGCAGGCGGCGGCGAAGTCGAGGGTGCGCTCGCCCAGGCGCAGCCAGACGAAGTTGGCCTGGGAGTCCTCGACCGTCCAGCCCTGCTCGACGAGACCCGCGGCGACCCGGGCGCGCTCCTGGACCAGTGCCTCGACGCGCTCCAGCAGCGCGTCCTCGGAGCGCAGCGAGGCGAGGGCCGCGTCCTGGGCGATCCGGCTGACGCCGAACGGCACGGCGGTCTTGCGCAGCGCGGTGGCCACCGGCTCGTGCGCGACGGCGAAGCCGACCCGCAGGCCCGCCAGGCCGTACGCCTTGGAGAAGGTGCGCAGCACGCAGACGTTGGGGCGGTCGCGGTAGAGGTCGATCCCGTTGGGGACCTGCTCGTCGCGGATGAACTCGATGTACGCCTCGTCGATGACGACCAGGACGTCGCTGGGGACGGCGTCCAGGAAGCGCTCCAGCTCGGCGCGGTGGATCACCACGCCGGTGGGGTTGTTGGGGTTGCAGACGAAGATCAGCCGGGTCCGGTCGGTGATCGCGGCGAGCATCGCGTCCAGGTCGTGCGCCTCGTCGGCGGTGAGCGGGACGGCGACCGGGGTGGCACCGGCGACCTGGGTGATGATCGGGTACGCCTCGAAGGAGCGCCAGGCGAACATGACCTCGTCGCCGGGACCGGCGGTGGAGAGCACCAGGGACTGGGCGACGCTGACCGAGCCGGTGCCGGTGGCGATGTGCTCGGCGGGGACGTCGAAGCGTGCGGCCAGTTCGGCGGTGAGCTCGGTGACCGCCATGTCGGGGTAGCGGTTCAGCGAGCCGGCGGCGGCCACGGCGGCCTCCAGCACGCCCGGCAGCGGGTCGTAGGGGTTCTCGTTGGAGGACAGCTTGTACGAGTCGGCGCCGGCGGGCTTACCGGGCTTGTAGGTCGGAATGGCGTCCAGGGTCGGCCTCAGCCGGGGCCCCTGCGCTGCCGTCTCGCTCACGGTGCACTCCTTCTGCTCATTGCTGTTCGTGCGGCGGGTACGTGCCGCCTGGTGGCCGCAGTGCGATCGGTGCCCGGTGCCGCGGGGGTCGCCGCGCGGTGTCGAACCCTTCCGACGCACCCGTTCCGCCCCGGTCGGGTGCCTTGAACGATACCGATCGCGCTCACCCGTAGGAGTGAGATGGTCCTCGGGGCCATGGACGCGGATCAGCCATTCTGCCGGGTTCCGACGGCACATGTCAGAGGCAGGAAGCCGGAATTGGCGCGGATATCCAAGGGGACCACCACGACACTTCTTGGAGAAACGGTACTTCTCACCCGGTTGACGCCCCGGACACGGACCGCCGCCATGCGCCATACGATCGGTCAGCCATGACAGCAGCAGCCAATCAGAGCGGTCGGCGACCCACCTCCCGGCGTCTGGAGCGGGCCGGCATCCGGGATGTGGCGGCAGCCGCCGGAGTGTCGATCACCACTGTCTCGGACGCCCTCAACGGCAAGGGCCGCCTGCCCGACGAGACCAGAAGCCGGGTGCGCGAGGTGGCCGAGCGCCTCGGCTACCGCCCGTCCGCGGCCGCCCGGACCCTGCGCACCGGCCGGTCCGGACTGATCGGGCTGACCGTGACCACCTACGGCGAGGAACCGTTCACCTTCACCGAGTTCGCCTACTTCGCCGAGATGGCCCGGGCGGCGACCAGCGCGGCGCTCGGCCGCGGGTACGCCCTGGTGGTGCTGCCCGCCTCCTCGCGGCACGACGTCTGGAGCAACATCGCGCTGGACGGCACCGTGGTGATCGACCCGCCCGACCAGGACCCGCTGGTCAGCGAGCTGTACCGGTCGGGCGTACCGGTGGTCAGCGACGGCAAGCCCGGCAACTGCCCGGTCACCGCCTGGGTGGACAACGACCACGAGGCCGCCGTGCTGGGCATCCTGGACCACCTCTCCGAGGCCGGCGCCCGCCGGATCGGTCTGCTCACCGGGACCAGCACCGACACCTACACCCGGCTCTCCACCGAGGCGTACCTCGCCTGGTGCAAGCGGGTCGGCCAGGAACCGGTCTACGAGACCTACCCCGCCCACGACCCGGCCGCCGGCGCGGTCGCCGCCGACCGGCTGCTGGCCCGCCCGGACCGCCCCGACGCGGTGTACGGCCTGTTCGACCCCAACGGCACCGACCTGCTCGCCGCCGCCCGCCGGTACGGCCTGCGGGTCCCCGACGACCTGCTGCTGGTCTGCTGCAGCGAGAGCGACGTGTACGCGGGCACCGAGCCGCCGATCACCACCCTCTCGCTCAAGCCGCGCCGGATCGGCACCACCGTGGTCAACCTGCTGATCGACGCCATCGAGGGAGTCGACTCCGGCACGGGCGTGGCGCTCACCGACCTGACCGGGGGCACCCGGCTCTTCCCGCCGCGCTTCCGCACCGCCGGCACCGGACCCCCGCCGGGCACCCTGATGCCCACCGAGCTGATCGTGCGGGCATCCTCACAGCGCCGCAGTCCCCGGACCACCATCAGCGCCCCCCGCCCACCGGGCGAGGTTTGAGGGCCTGCCCGGCGGATCTTTCCGGGCAGGCGGCGCCGGACAGGCCCTGGACCGCCACACGATGGGACAAATCGGGGCGTACACCGCCCCGGTTGAGGCGCCGGAAGCACCGTCCGTGCCCGCTCGGAGCGGGTCGGCGAGACTCTCCGGCCGATTGGATACCGACCAGGTGAGGACGCCGGGAGAGTGGTCTTCCTATGATGGGCGAATGACACCCGAGGACCGCTTCCCCGGGCCTGAACTGCCCGACTCAGGCCCCCACCACCCCCAGGACCTCGACGTGCTCCCGTACGGCTCCTACTACGAGCCTCCCGAGCCGCCGCCCGGGTACGGCTACGACACCACTTACAGCGGCTACGGCGGTGCCCGCTTCCTCGAACAGCACTGGCCGACGCACAGTCACCCCGACGACGTGACAGTGCAGATGGTCCACCGCGAGCCGCTGCCGGCGCCGGTCCACCACGAGGACCGGCCGACCATCGAACTGGGTCCACCGCTCGCTCCGCCGCTGCCCGAGGAAGTCCACTTCCCGTACCCGCAGCCCACCCCCGGCGAGGCCCCGGGCCCGCTGTACGTGGTCGGCGACGTGCACGGCTATCTCGACGAACTGCGGGCCGCGCTGCACCAGCAGGGCCTGATCGACGCCGAGGGCCACTGGTCCGCCGGTCGCGCCCGGTTGTGGTTCCTCGGCGACTTCACCGACCGCGGCCCCGACGGCATCGGTGTCATCGACCTGGTCATGCAGCTCGCCGCCGAGGCCGCCGCCGCGGGCGGCTACTGCCGGGCCCTGATGGGCAATCACGAACTGCTCTTCCTCGGCGCCGCCAAGTACGGCGACGAGCCGGTCCAGTCCACCGCCGGCACCGCCTCCTTCCTCGCCGCCTGGCGGCTCAACGGCGGCCAGCAGCAGGACCTGGACCGCCTGGAGCCGCACCACATCAGCTGGCTCTCCCGGCTCCCCGCGATGGCCCTCGAGGACAACCACCTGCTGCTGCACTCCGACACCACCGCCTACCTGGAGTACGGCGAGTCCATCGCCGAGGTCAACGACGCGGTGCACCACCTGCTCGCGGACGAGGGCGCGGACGAGTGGTGGGACTGCTTCCGCCGCTTCACCAAGCGGTTCGCCTTCCGCGGCCAGGCCGGGCCGATGGCCGCGCACGAGCTGCTCGCAGCGTACGGCGGGCAGCGCGTGGTGCACGGGCACAGCCCGATCCCGTACCTCACCGGCTCCACGCACGCCGAGGAGGGCGTGCCGCCGCACATCCCCGGCCCGTACATCTACGCGGACGAGCTGGCCATCGCGATGGACGGCGGGGTCACCATGGAGGGGCGGCTGCTGGTCGCCCGACTGCCGCTCAACTGACGCCGGATCAACACCTGGCGCCCGGCCCGGAGTCTCCGGCCGGGTGCCGGCGCTTTCGAACGGCCGCACCAGAGCGAACGGCCGTCCGATACCACAAGGGTGCTCGTACCACTGAAAATCTGGAAACCGACTGTCAGTCACTCACTGCTCGCCCCTACCATCGATGCACCATGCCGGGCCGGGTCCCGGTCGCCCCGAGCGCCGGCACCCGACGGTCCACCGGCATGGTCCAGTCCACCTCCGTGATCCAGCGGAACGGGGTACCCATGACCACCACCCCACATCTGCTCGCCGAGGACCGCCCGGACTTCGAGCGCATCCTCGACGAAGCCCTGCGCGCCCCGGAGATACTCGCTGCCCTGGCCGGGGCCGGCCCGCACCTCACCGCCGCCCAGCTCCGCACCAAGGCCCTGCTCGCCGCCGACACCGCCGCGGCCGGCGCAGCGGACGAGTACCTTCGCTACACCGGGATGCGCACCGGGATGCGCACCGCCCGGCGCCACCAGGAGGACGCCCGGCCCCGGACGCGGCCGGAACCGGAGCCGGCCCCCGCGCCGGCCGAACAGGGCGTCGGGGTGCTGCCCGCGCTCACCGTGCTGGCGCCGATCCTCTCCTGGTCGGCGGCGGCCGTCCTGCTGCTGCTCGGCTACACCCTGCGCGCCACCAGCCCCGCTCTCGCCCTCGGACGGGCCGTGGTGACCGCCGGGTGGACGGCGCTGGCCGTCGGCGTCGCCACGCTGGTGGCCGGCGCGGTCGGACTGTTGCTCACCGCACTGCGCGACAGCACGGCACCGCCGCCGTACGCACCGCCGCAGACGGCAGCACAGCCCCAGGCGGCGGCACAGCCCCGGGCGGCAGTCGGGTCGGCGCCCGACGGCGGCACCGGCGGCGGCCGGACGGACGCTCCCACGCCACCGGACGGCCTCGCCGAGGCCCGGCTCGCCTGGCACACCGCGCTGCTCGAACGCGCACTGCTCCCCTACCTGGGTGCCAACCTGAGCGCCGAACCCGCGCTCCCCGCCCAACCGGCCGCCCGCCCCAACCCGCCGGAGCTGCTCAGTCCCGGCTACAGCCGCGCGGCCTTCGGCAGCCCGGGCTTCACCAGCCCGGGTGCCGAGAACCTGACCGACCCCGAGGGCCGTACGCCGCGTACCGCCGAGTTCAGCAGCCCGGGCTACAGCCCGCCGGGCTTCACCGGACCGGACGAGGTCTGACCGTCCGGCTCCGGCTCGTGGTCTCGCGGCGGGCGATGGTCCCGTCTCAGCGCCGCGTCTTCTCCGCCGGTCCGTGCGGCTTCAGAGCACATGCGGCCGGGCCGGGCCAGGTGAACCGGTCTACGGCTCGGCGGAGGCGCGGCCAACCGCCCCCGCTACGTCCTACTTCTCCTCCGGCTCCCAGGCGCGGAGCAGGTCGAGCAACCCTGCGTCTCCGTCAACGTGCAAGGAGTCGGCCGGGATACGGTCGTACAAGTAGAGGACCAACTCACTGGCCGTGCCATGGATGGAGGCGCCGGCTGCGTCCGAGTCCTCGCCGGTCGCGGCAGTGGGCGCGGGGATGCGGGTGGAGCGCGCGCCGTCGCCGTCGACCGTGAGGCGCCAGGAGCGGCCCTCGGCGGCGTGGAAGTCGAAGGCCGTGGGATTTCGCAGCCGACGCGGCGGGCGCGCGGCCGGGCCGCGCGCCCTCGGATGGCGCGGTCTCCTCGTTCTGGAACGACCGGTTACAGCGTCGCGAGGTTGGCGGCCAGGTCGTCGAGCCCGTAGGAGCCCTGGGAGAGCGCCTTCATGTGCCAGGCCTTGAGGTCGAAGGCGCCGCCGTGCCGCTTCCTGGCGGCCTCGCGGCCCTGCAGCCAGGCACGTTCACCGAGCTTGTAGCTGATCGCCTGACCCGGCCAGCCGAGGTAGCGGTCCACCTCGCCGGTGCGGCGCTCGACGGAACTGCCGTGGTAGGCGGCCATGAACGCGGTGGCCAGGTCCGGAGTCCAGCGCTCGCCCGGGTGGAATGGGGAGTCGGCGGGGATGGCGAGTTCCAGGTGCATGCCGATGTCGATGATCACGCGGATGATGCGCAGCATCTGCTTGTCGAGGTAGCCGAGGCGGCGGCCCGGGTCGGAGAGGAAGCCGAGTTCGTCCATCAGCCGCTCCGCGTACAGGGCCCAGCCCTCGGTGTTGGCGCTGACACTGCCCAGGGTCACCTGGTAGCGGCTGAGCCGGTCGGCGACCTCGACCCAGCGGGCCAGCTGGAGGTGGTGGCCCGGAACGCCCTCGTGGTACCAGGTGCTGACGATCTCCCAGGTCGGGAAGGTGTCCTTGCCGAGGGTCGGCAGGTAGGTCCGGCCGGGGCGGCTGAAGTCGAGGCTGGGACGGGTGTAGTGCGGCGCGGGGGAGCTGCCGGGGGGCGCGATCCTCGACTCGACCCGGCGCAGCGGCCCCGAGATGTCGAAGTGGGTGCCGTCCAGCGCCGCTATCGCCTCGTCCATGATCTGCTGCAGCCAGACCCGGATCTCCTCCTCCCCCTTGATGACGTGGCCGTACTCGTCCAGGTGGTGCATGGCCTCCAGCACGGTGGCGCCGGGCAGGATGCGGCCGGCCTCGGCCCGCATCTCGGCCAGGTTCCGGTGGAACTCGTCCCAGGCCCAGGCGTACGCCTCGTCGACGTCGACGTCGGCGCCGGTGGAGAAGCGGGCGGACCGCAGGTAGCGCTCCCGGCCGACCGGGTCCGGGACTCCGGCGGCGGCGGGCAGGTACGTCCCGTGCAGCCAGTCGCGGAACTCGCCGACGGCGGCGCTCGCCCCGACGGCGTCGTCGTCCAGCCCGGGGCGCTGCCCGGTGGCGCAGCCGGAGACGAAGTCGGCGAACCAGCTGGTACCGCCGGTGTCCCGGCCGGTCCAGGCGTCGAGTTGGCGGATCACGGCGCCCACCTGGCGCGGGGCGGAGAGCAGACCGCGCGAGATCCCCTCGGACAGGGTGGCCCGGTAACCGTCCAGCGCGCCGGGGAGGTTGCGCAGCCGGCCGGCCACCGCCGCCCAGTCGTCCTCGGTCTCGGTGGGCATCAGGATGAAGATGGAACGCAGCCGCTGCACCGGGGAGTTGAGGTTGCGCAGCGAACGGTAGTGGTCGCCGGCGTCGTGCACGGCGAGTTCGGCGGTGAGCCGCTCGCGCAGCAGCCGGGCGCAGGCCTGCTCGGCGGGGTCGGCTCCCGCCTCCTGGCCGTCGAGCCTGCCGAGGGTGCCGCGGGCGAGTTCGGCGAGTGCCTCGAAGCCTTCCGGCGACAGGTCGGGCTGCCGGTCGTCCCCCGGGTTCAGCCCCAACGCGGTGGCGACCGACGGGTCCTGCGCGGCCACCCGCTCCACGTGGTCGTCGGCGATACGTCGTGGTGTGCTCAAGTCAGCTGACATTCCTTCATCTTGGCGCTCCGGCGGCCCGGCCGTCAGCACCCGACCCCGCTCCGGCTGCCGACTTGGGTTTTCCACCGCCGAACGCCGGCCCGGGACAGGGCACTTAACGGCCTCGTCCGGCCGGGACACGCGCGACAACGAAGCGGTGCCCCGAGCGGCCGAAGCTGCTCGGGGCACCGGGGCTGCCCCGGAGCCCCGTCCGGGTTTCCGAGGCAGCCCTGACAGTCGTGGTGTCAGTCCGCCAGCGGGAGGTAGACCCGGTTGCCCTGGGCCTTGAACTCCTCGGACATGGTCTTCATGCCCTCGACGGCCGTCTCGTCGTACTCCGGCGAGGCCCCGCCGCCGAACTTCTCGTTGATGGATTTGCTGATCTTCATCGAGCAGAACTTCGGCCCGCACATGGAGCAGAAGTGGGCCGTCTTGGCGGGCTCGGCGGGGAGGGTCTCGTCGTGGAAGTCACGCGCGGTCTCCGGGTCCAGGGCCAGGTTGAACTGGTCCTCCCAGCGGAACTCGAAGCGGGCGTCGGAGAGCGCGTCGTCCCAGGCCTGGGCGCCGGGATGGCCCTTGGCGAGGTCGGCGGCGTGGGCGGCGATCTTGTAGGTGATCACGCCGGTCTTGACGTCGTCGCGGTTGGGCAGGCCCAGGTGCTCCTTGGGCGTGACGTAGCAGAGCATGGCCGTGCCCCACCAGGCGATCATCGCGGCGCCGATGCCCGAGGTGATGTGGTCGTAGCCGGGGGCGACGTCCGTGGTGAGCGGGCCGAGGGTGTAGAAGGGCGCCTCGTCGCAGATCTCCTTCTGGAGATCCATGTTCTCCTTGATCTTGTGCATCGGGACGTGGCCCGGGCCCTCGATCATCACCTGGACGTCCTTCGAACGCGCGATGCGCCCGAGCTCGCCCAGCGTCTGCAGTTCGGCGAACTGCGCCTCGTCGTTGGCGTCCGCGATCGAACCCGGACGCAGGCCGTCACCGAGCGAGAAGGTGACGTCGTAGGCGCGCAGGATGTCGCAGAGTTCCTCGAAGTTGGTGTAGAGGAAGTTCTCCTTGTGGTGCGCCAGGCACCAGGCCGCCATGATCGAGCCGCCGCGCGAGACGATGCCGGTCTTGCGACGGGCCGTCAGCGGGACGTAGCGCAGCAGTACGCCCGCGTGGACGGTCATGTAGTCGACGCCCTGCTCGCACTGCTCGATGATGGTGTCGCGGTAGACCTCCCAGCTCAGCTCCTCGGCCTTGCCGTCGACCTTCTCCAGCGCCTGGTAGAGCGGCACGGTGCCGATCGGCACGGGGGAGTTGCGCAGGATCCACTCGCGGGTGGTGTGGATGTTGCGGCCGGTGGAGAGGTCCATGACGGTGTCGGCGCCCCAGCGGGTCGCCCAGGTCATCTTCTCCACCTCCTCCTCGATGGAGGAGGTCACCGCGGAGTTGCCGATGTTGGCGTTGATCTTCACCAGGAAGTTGGTGCCGATGATGGCCGGTTCCACCTCGGGGTGGTTCACGTTCAGCGGGATGACGGCCCGGCCGGCGGCGACCTCGGCCCGGACGAACTCCGCCTCCAGGCCCTCGCGCAGCGCGATGAACTCCATCTCCGGTGTGACGATCCCCCGCTTCGCGTAGGCGAGTTGGGTGACCGCGACGCCGTCCCGGGCGCGCAGCGGACGGCGCGGGCGGCCCGGGAAGACCGCGTCCAGGTTGCGCAGGTTGCCGCCGCGCGGCGAGGTGTGCCGGATCCCGTCGTCCTCGGGGCGGGCCTCACGGCCGTCGTACTCCTCGACGTCGCCGCGCTGGCGGATCCACGCGTCGCGGAGCGCGGGCAGACCGCGGCGCACGTCCGGCTCGTACGCGGGGTCGGTGTACGGCCCTGAGGTGTCGTACAGCGGCACGGTGGCGCCGTTGGTGAGCCGGACCTCGCGGTACGGCACCCGCAGGTCGGGCCGGGAGCCCTCGCGGTACGCCTTCCGCCATGCCGGGGTCGGGTAGCCGGTGCTCGCGCTGGTGACCTTGGCGGTCGCCTCCGGCTCGCGGGCAGGCTGCTGTGCATCAAACGTGGTCATCTCGGACCTCTACTCCCTACGCCGGCATTACCCGGTCAGGTTCCTGCGGTCGGCGCAGCGTTCGGTACGCGCGTACCGGTCAGCGCCCTCTCAGCCCGGTGCTCCGAGCTCCCGTTTCGGCAGGCGGTGTTGCCTGCGTGAGACGTCCAACACCGTAGCGGGCGAAACCCGGGCGGTCCAGACGGGTTCCGGCCGTGCGCGGTGAGGGGCACACTGGGGCCATGGTGGGTAACACGGGCCGGGTCACCGGCAAGGTCGGTGCCGGTCTGGTCGGCGAGGTGCTGGTGCACGTACCGGAGCGGTGCGGGACGGAGGCGTTCCTGGCGTACCCGTCGGTGCCGGACGAGACGCTGCCGCTCGGTACTCCGGTGGTCGTGGTGGAGTACCAGCCGCCGCGCACGGTCTACGTGGCCCGCGCACTGGCCTGAGCACCGCCGCCCGTGCGCCGGCCCGAACACTGCTCCGGCCGGACGGCACAAGTCCAAGTCACCCGTATTGTCATCGCGTTGACGCAATCTTGACGGGTTCGATGCAGAACACGGACCGTCCCGGCTTCACATTGGATCTCATCAGGCGCAGAATCTCCTGCTGCCACCGCGTTCCGCGCCATCCTGCACAACAGAGCGCAGCCACGGAACCGGTGCCCTGAAGGGGGAGAATGCCGATGTTGATCGGCGTTGTGGGAGCGGTCGTCGCTCTTGTGGTCATCGTGACCGTCTTCAAGCTCATGTGGCGGGTAGCCGAACCCAACGAAGCACTGGTCATCTCCGGGTCCAAGCACCGCGCCGAGGGGGTCGGCGAGGGCCTGGGCTTCCGGATAGTCACCGGCCGCGGCACGCTGGTGGTGCCCGGCGTGCAGGCGGTCCGCCGACTGTCGCTCGACCTGAACGAGGCCGAGCTGGACGTCGAGTGCGTGACGTCGCAGGGAATTCCGGTACACGTCAAGGGCGTTGTGATCTTCAAGGTCGGCGATGACGCGGTGTCGATCGCCAACGCCGCCCGCCGCTTCCTGGACCAGCAGAAGGCGATGGGCCAGCGGGTGCACAACGTGTTCGCCGGTCACCTCCGCTCCATCGTCGGCAATCTGACGGTCGAGGACATGATCCGTGACCGCGAGCGGCTGACCGGTGAGACCCGGGCCGCGTCCGGCACCGAGATGGAGAAGCTGGGTCTGATCATCGACTCGCTGCAGATCCAGGAGATCCTCGACCCGACCGGCTACATCAAGAACCTGGCCGCGCCGCACGCCGCCGCCGTCCAGCGGGACGCCCGCATCGCGGCCGCCGCGGCCGACCGGAAGGCCACCGAGGCCGAGCAGGAGGCCGCCGCGCGCAAGGCCGAGGCGACCCGCAACTCCGGTATCCAGCAGGCCGGTTACCAGGCCGAGCTGGAGAAGGCGACGGCCGCCGCGATGCAGGCCGGACCGCTGGCGCAGGCCGCCGCCCGGCAGGAGGTCGTGGTCCAGGAGACCAAGGTGGCCGAGCTGGAGGCGCACCGCAAGGAGCAGCAGCTCCAGGCGGACGTCCGCAAGCCCGCCGACGCCCGGGCGTACGAGACCCGCACCAAGGCCGAGGCCGAGCGTGACGCGCGGATCTCGGCGGCCGAGGCGGACGCCAAGGAGACCGAGCTGAAGGCCGCCGCCGAGGCGAACCGGTTGAAGATCGGCGCGGCGGCCGAGGCCGAGGCCACCCGGGCCCGGGGTCTGGCCGCCGCCGAGGCGACCAAGGCGACCGGCCAGGCGGAGGCCGCGGCGGCCGAGGCCAAGGGTCTCGCCCAGGCCGAGGCGGCCCGCGCGCTGGGTCTGGCCGAGGCCGAGGCGATCAAGGCCCGCGCGGCCGCCCTCGCCGAGAACCAGGAGGCCGTGGTGGCCCAGCAACTCGCCGAGAAGTGGCCCGAGATCGTCCGCGCGGGTGCCGAGGCCTTCGGCAACGTGGACCACATGGTGCTGCTGAACGGCGCCGATGGCATGGGCGAGATGTTCGCCAAGGCGCTGACCATGGGCGGCACCGGCCTCGGACTCGCCCGCCAGCTGCTCTCCGCGATGAACGCGGGCGGCGGCGAGGCGGGGGCGGCGGACGCCGCGCCGACGGCCCCGGCCGCGGCCGCCAAGCCCGTTGCCCAGGCGATTCCGGTGCAGGAGCAGCGGAACTGATTCCACCGCGCACTGAATGAGCCGGGCCCGGCCACCGTCGTCTCGGTGGCCGGGCCCGGGGCTCTTGCAGGGAAGCGGGGCGGCGGGGCTCAGGCGAGCGGGGCCGGGGTGCGCTCGGCCTCGGCGGCGACCAGACCGTGGATCCGGCCGGCGGCGGCGTTGCCGGCCACGATGCCGACCAGGATCGCGGCGACGAGGAAGACCGTGCCCATCCAGGCCATGGTCGCCACCGGCAGGGTGTAGGCGCCGATCACCTTGGCCACGCACTCGGCCACCAGCACGGTGCCCCAGATCAGCGAGAAGGCCCGCTCGCAGCGCCGGAAGGAGACCGAGGCACCCACCGAGGCCGCCGCGCCGGACGCCAGCCGGTCCCACGCGGCCGACATGGCCGGCTTCCCCTTGACGACGAACGGCCGCATCCCGGCGGTCATCATCGGCCGCCCGGCGAAGGCCGAGACCAGCACCGCCAGGCCGATCACGCTGCTGATCGCGCCGTCCTTGGCGATCATCAGCCGGGCGTCCCCGGTGACCGCCGACAGGCCGATGCCCGCCAGGTTGACCACCAGCATCAGGGTGGCGAACGCGTTGAACGAGCGCTCGCGCACCAGCTGGAGGGCGGTGCGGACGGCGGGAACGACGCTGGAGACGGTCAGCGAGGCGATCATGCTCAGGTGGAACACCGAGTGCGCCGCGTAGTAGGCCAGCAGCGGCAGCGCGACGTCGATCAGCAGCGGCCGGAGCGGAGCCAGCTCGCTGTGCTTCTCCTCGGCCGCGGCGGTCCCGGCCAGAGCGGTCTCCGCCTGAGCGATCCCGGTGGGCTGCTCCATCACATTGCCAGCGGTGAGTGCCATGATCGGTGACCTTTCCTGTCGTCCCTGCTGCGGGCCTTCCCTGTGCCTCAAGAA
Source organism: Kitasatospora sp. NPDC032150 (assembly GCF_055579945.1). Classification (NCBI taxonomy): domain Bacteria; kingdom Bacillati; phylum Actinomycetota; class Actinomycetes; order Kitasatosporales; family Streptomycetaceae; genus Kitasatospora; species Kitasatospora sp. NPDC032150. The sequence goes on from NZ_JBVIMH010000006.1 coordinate 149,719, forward strand.
TCCCGTCCGGGGCCGGTCCGCAGGCAGTGTCTGCCGTCCGGGAAGCGACATGACGGATGTCATGTAGAGCTGATGCCCACTCAGCACTGAGTACCCGTATTGGCGGACGCCTGCCTCGCTGCTCCCGGCTGGGCGCCCGACGCGTACAACGTCGCCGATCCAACGCCGTACCGCCGCGACGAAGCCGTCCGCCGGGTGCTCCGGATGCACGGGGTCACCGAGCCGGTGATACGTCATCTCCCGCTCCGGGCGGTCCGTCTGGTCGCCAGGGCGGTGCCCTCTGCGGGCCTCACTCCGTACGCCGTGGACCAGCTCGCGCACAGCGTGGTGCTGGACACCGGCCGTGCCCGCGACCAGGGTTGGACACCCCGCTGGGACCTGGACACCGCGTTCACCACCCGGGTCCGAACTGCCCGGGCGGAAGCGGCTTGGCGGCCGTGCGCCCTCTCAACCGCCGGAACGACGACGGGCCCCGCCGCTCCCACTGGGGGGAGGAACAGGGCCCGTCACGCCGTCTCGGTGACCCGGCCGCCCGGGTCAGCTCTTCGCAGCCTTCTTCACCAGCACCACCACCGCGGCGGCCAGGCCGACCACCACCAGGCCCTTGATCAGCAGGCCGAGCAGCGAGCTCACCACGCCGACCACGAACCAGACCAGGTTCCACGCCAGTACCAGGACGAGGACCGGGACAACGATATTGCGCACCCAGGAGGGCAGCGACTTCCAGAGCTCAGCCATGTCGGATCCTTATCTCCCCTCGGGCCGGCGCCGGCTCTTCCGTCGCGTCCCGTCCGCTTCCGATGCTTCGATCGTACGGGCGTCGCAGCACGCAGACGAGGCTTCCGGCCCCCCATAGAACCCCGAGATCCCCCCGAGTCCGGGCCCAGGGATACCCCCACCGCCCCCGTCGACACCCAGCCCGGCGAGACGTTCGCGACCCGCGACGGTCCGGCGATCAGCGACGGCCGGACCATCACCGTCACCGGTAACTGACCGGCTCTGGAGGCCCGTTGCGCCGGCGGAAGGAGCAACGGGCCGCCGGACGTCAGACCGGCCAGGTCTCACCGCGCCAGGCGGCGTCCCAGAACATCCACTCGTAGCGGGACGTCGTGGTGAAGTGCTCGATCACCCGCCGCCGTTCGGCCGGGGCGAGCTCCTCGCCCAGGCGGTCGGTCAGCTCCAGCACCCGCCGGACCACCGACTGGAACGCCTCGTCGCCGTAGGTGGCGATCCACTTGGCGTACAGCGGCTGCGGCGAGGACTTCGCCAGCAGCTGCTCGCCGACCCGGGCGTAGATCCAGTAGCAGGGCAGCACCGCTCCCACGGCCTCGGCGAACGAGCCGCCGTAGACGGTGGCGAGCAGGTAGCTGGTGTAGGCCCGGGTGGTCGGCAGCACGGGTTCGGCAGCGGCCTCGGCGGCCGTCTGGCCGAAGGCGTTCAGGAACTCGGCGTGCATGCCCTGCTCGGCGGCCAGTGCGCCGATCGCGTCGTCGGCGAAGGCCCGGACGTCCTGCTCGCCCGGGGCCTTGGCGGCGCAGACGGCCAACGCGCGGGCGTAGTCGCGCAGGTAGTGCGAGTCCTGGATGACGAAGTGGCGGAAGGCCCCGCGCGGCAGGGTGCCGTCGGTGAGCCCGGCGATGAACGGGTGGCCGAGGATCTCCGCGTAGATCGGCGCGATGGCCGCCCAGAGCTCGGCGGTGAGCGAACCGGGCCGCTCGGCGGCGTACGGCTCGGGCGGCCCCGACTGCGCCTGGCCGGACTGCCCGAACTCCCCGGACTGCTCGGCGGCGTGGGACTCCGGCTGCTCTGCGGCGTGCGGATGGGACACGGTGTGGACTCCCTCCCTGTCCCGGGCAGGCGGTTCCCCGCTGCCACGGCCAGGTTCTGGCGGTCGGCGCGGCAACCCCCCGCTCCGGGGGTGTCGTTCAGCGCCCTCTCAGCCCGCTGCCACGGGCTCCCGCGGTTCGACTGCGTACGCGGCCGACCCTACCGCCCGGCCGGGTCGCCGTTCACGGCCGTCCGGCCCCGGCGCACCGGGGCCCGTGGCCGGTCAGTCCTCCGGGGGAGAGAAGATCACCAACACCCGCAGTTCCTCGGTGACGTGGTGGAACCGGTGCGGCACCCCGGCCGGGACGAAGACCACGCTCCCGCGTCCGACCGTGGTCGTCTCCGACCCGACGGTCAACTCGGCCCGGCCGCTGATGACCTGGTAGATCTCGTCCTGCGCGTGCGGCGACTGGGTGTCGGTGTCGCCCGGCGAAAGCGCGTACAACCCGGCGGACATACTGCGTTCCTTGAGGAAGCGCAGGTAGGCGCCCTGGTTGGCGGCCCGCTCCGCGTCCAGTTCGTCCAGCCGGAAGACCTTCATCGGCGCCGCTCCACATCCTCGTCCGTCACTCGGCCACGCGATGGGTGCATTCAACCGCATCCGGCACCGGCCGCCGCACCACCGGGCTGCCCCGCCGGTTTGGCTTTCGCTCCGACTGCGGTACGCCTATAGGGCAAGACTTGCTCACAGGAGATTGGATGCGGGCGGACCCGTGAAACATTTCGTCGTCAAAACGCTCATCAACGCGGCCGCAATCTGGGTCGCCGCCTGGATCATCAACGGCATCGACCTCACGACGGACGGCTGGCAGCACAAGACGGTCACCGTGCTCGCGGTGGCGCTGGTCTTCGGCGTGGTGAACTGGCTGATCAAGCCGGTGGTCAAGCTGTTCTCGCTGCCGCTGTTCGTGCTCACCCTCGGGCTGATCACTTTTGTGATCAACGCCCTGATGCTGCTGCTGACTTCCTGGGCCTCCGGCCACCTCCACCTGGACTTCCACGTCACCGGCTTCTGGCCCGCGCTGCTCGGCTCGCTGATCATCAGCCTGGTGTCCTGGGGTCTCCACCTGGCCTTCGACGACGAGGACTGACCACCGACCGTCCTTCCCCAACGCCGAGGGCCCGCCGTCGTGGACGGCGGGCCCTCGGTGTGCGGAGACCTCGATCAGCGCGTCCCGGCGCTGAGGATGAGCGCCAACTGCTCGTCCAGATCGCCGCCGGTGCGCTCCTCGCCCACCGGCACCAGCCGGTCGGTGCGGGCGAGGAAGGCGATCAGCGGCGGCGCGGAGGACCGCAGCACCGCGTCGCCCTCGGGCGAGCGCAGCATGATGCCGACCTCGGCGAGTTCCTCCCCGAGCGGGTGGATGTGCACATCGCCCTCGCCGGTCGGCTGGCTGATCCCGTCCAGTAGCAGCTCCCGCGCGAAGACCCACGTCACCGGCGCGTCGCCGGGGAGGTGGAAGGTGAACCGGATCGCATACGGGTCGGCGGGGTCGTACTCGAGGTCGACCAGGATGCGGAAGGAGAGCTCGTTCGAGACCACGAGGTGCATCACCACGTGGCCCTGGACCGTGCTGTGCATGCGCCACTACCTCACGTTCTGACCGGCCTGCCCCGGCTGTGCGACTGTTATGGCCCCCCGGATCCGGGTCCAACCCGTCGGCCACGTTCGGTGCGTGCGATCCACCGGGGACCCGACGGGCCGTACGCCCCGGGCAGTCGCACCGTCCGCCGTGGTGGCCCCGACCCGGAGTTGGCTGCTCCGTTTGCCCGATTGACGCTCATTGCAGCACAGGGTGGGCACGCCTGCAATCACTCTCAGCAACGGATCCGTCGAAGCGCCTTCGAATCGCCCTCCATGCCAGAAGGCAACCATATGTTCAACGATTGGTAAAGCGCGAAACCTTCCAATCGAAGATCCCTGGCCGCTACACCCATCCCGGCGGAACCACACCCCCGAACACGCAGAATCATCCGTTCAGCGGAACCGAACCCTCCCGTTCTTCGGCCGGTTCGGGTTTCGGGCAGGCCCGCACGCGGGAGACTTCCGCACAACGCTCGCGCACCGGAGGTGGCCATGCCCGGCCCCGTCCGCCCGGTCGTCAAACGCACGGCCCGGGCCATCCTGCTGGAGTTGGACCCGGACGACCCGCACGCCCAGGCCTCCATCGTCCTGATCAAACGGACCCGGCCCGGCAGCAATCCGTACTGGATCACGCCCGGCGGCGGCGTCGAAGCCGGTGACCGCACCGTGGTGGACGCACTGCACCGGGAGATCGACGAGGAACTCGGCGGCAAGGTCGTGGACGTGGTGCCCGGCTTCGTCGACACCGTCTCCCACGCCCACCACGACGACGGCACCCTCGCCCATCCGCACGGGGTCAAGGTCCAGCACTTCTTCGTCTGCCGCCTGGCCGCCATGGACCCCACCCGCAGGCACGGCCCCGAGGTGGACGACCCACACGGCGAGTACGAGATCGTCCGCCTCCCCTTCACCCGCGAGGGCGTGACCTCGGTGAACGTCGTTCCGCCCAGCCTGCGCGCCTATCTCGCCGCCAACATCGAGGGCATCCGGGCCCTGCTCGCCCACGACCTGGGCTGAGGGCGTCCGGCCCGCCGGCGCGCGCTGCAGAAAGCGCGGGCGGGCCGGACGGCAACGAGCGCGCACGCGGGTAGCCGCACGGCACCGCCGGAACGCCCCGAGGCGAGACCCGGGCAAGGGCGTCGGCGCATGGCCCCACCCTGGGTTGCCATCCTCGACAGGTCGCCGAACAGCTGCGGAAGCTGGCCGAGCGCTTCGGCGGGCGCAAGGCCCCGCAGGCGATGGGGCCGATACCGAAGGGCGGCACGCCACGGAACCAGGCACGCCGGGCCGTCCTGATCAGCGCGGCGGTGCTGGTGGCCGGCCTGATCGCGGTACGCCTCGGAAGGCCGCCGACTGCTCCCAGCCGCACCAGGCGCAGGTCACCAAGGTCCTCAACATCGAGGAACCCACCGCCGAGGCCCGCTGGAGCACCGCGGTCGCGGTTCTCGGCGCCAACTGCCAGGTGGCCGCGATGGACACCGAGGCCGCCCACTCCGACCTCGCCTTCGGCCGGGTGGTACTGGGCACGTCCAAGGCGGACTGGCTCTCCGGGGCCGAACGCTTCGCCTACTGCACGGTGCACCCGAAGGACGGCGGCCAACTGACCGTGGACGTGCGGCCGAAGGCGGACGCGGGCAGCTGAGCCGCCGACGCCTCACTATCTGGCATGTAGTCAGCCCGTCGGCCGGCCCGGCGAACGGCAGGTCAGGCCGTGAGAGCGCCGGTGCGGAGGCGGGCGGCGGAGCGGGCGAGCCGGACTGCCCCGAGGACGGGAAGGCTGAAGCCCACCAGGCAGACGACGAGGACGTCGAGCGGGGTCAGCCCGGCCGAGGACACGGAGAAGGCGACGGCGACCAGCGGCACGGCCACCACCGGTGAGAACAGGAGCAGGGTCGCCTGCTTCTTCTCCCGCCGGGTCCACTGCGGGGACTTCCAGATCCTGAGCAGGGCCGCGATGGCGGCGGCCAGCGCGAGTACCGGTCCGAGGACCGGGACCAGGGACATCGGCGCCGGAAGGACTGCGAGGGCGATGGTGAGCTTGGTGCGGGCGGCGCTCTCCGGTTCGGGTCGCGGCCGGCCCTCCGCGTCGAGTGCGGCGTCGGCGATCTCCTGGGGGCGGCCCAGGTTGTTCAGGACCTGCCGCACCGCGTCCTCGTCGACGGGGTAGCGGTCCGCCAACGCGACCTCGATGTGCTCGCGCAGGTCCGCCAGCAGTTCGCGGCGGCGCTCCTCGGGCAGCGTGGCGGTGAGCCGGGTGACCGCGTCCAGGTAGGCGCGGACCAGCGGGTGCTCGATCGGGGTCATGGCTTCTCTCCTTGGGCTAGGACGTGGTCCACGGCTGCTCGGAAGGCGGGCCACAGCGTGGTGAACTCCTCCAGCGCACTGCGGCCGGCCGGGGTGAGGGTGTAGTAGCGACGCGACGGGCCGCTGGCCGAGTCGCGCAGGAAGGTGTCGGCGAGCCCGGCGCGGCGCAACCGGGACAGCAGGGGGTAGATCGTGCCCTGGCTGGTCGCCAGCATCGGGAACCGACCGAGCTCCTGCAGCAACTCGACCCCGTAGCGCGGACCGTCCCTCAGCAGCGCCAGCACGCAGTACTCCAGCACCCCCTTGCGCAGTTGAGTGGCCACCGACCCGTCCGCTGCGCCGGAACCGTCGATGTGTGCCGTGCCAGGTACCATGCAACGCAAGATAGCATGCGGAACAAGATGGCTCCAGGGCTCACTGGTGAGCCGTCAACCTGACCCTCTGACAATGTTGATTTGTGTTGATGACGCGGCATCAGCGGCGGTGGGCGGAGAGGAGCAGGGCGAGGGCGAGCAGGGCGATGCAGACGCTGGAGAAGGCGTAGGCGAGGAGGACGGCACGGGGGTCGGACTGTCCTCGGCGGTGGCGTTCGGCGGCTTCGCGGTACTCGGCCTGGGGATCGTCGTCCATGGTCAGCGCTCCGCGTCCTGGTGGCGAAGGCGGACGGCGTGGGGCTGGCCGTGCAGGGTGAAGGAGAGGTCGAGCCGGCCGTCGCGCCGGAGGAACTCCATGGCGCGCTCGGCGGCGTCGGGTCGGGTGAGGAAGTAGCGGAAGGCGTCAGCCTGGAGAGTGCCGAGGGGTAGGAGCTTCAGGGCGTCCCAGACGGCGATGAGCGCGTCGGGGAGGCGGGTGAACGTGGCGGGAGCGGTGACGCCCTCGATCTCCACGACGACCGGGATGTTGTCCGTGCTCGGGGTGTTCATACCGCGCTCCGCCGGGTCGGACTGATCAGACACCAGACGGCTTTGCCGATGCCGCCCGGCCTGGGGTGGCACCCCCAGTCGGCGGACAGTTGCTGAACGAGCCAGAGACCTCGCCCCTCCTCGTCACCCTCGCTCGCCGAACAGGGCTTCGGATGGCGGGCATTGGCATCGTGGACTTCGATTCGCAGTATGGCGGGCGAGAGTTCGAAGCGGACCTGGATCAGGCGACCGGGCGGTACGCGGGCGTGTTCGACGGCGTTGGCGACGAGCTCGGAGAGCAGCAACTCGCCGGTGTCCGCATACTGTTCGCCGCCGTCGAGGCCAGCGAGGAAGTCCCGCAGCAGCCTGCGGGCTCTACCCGCCGACTTGCGGTGACGCGGGAGCCAACACGAGAGCTCGCCAGTCGCAGCGAGCGGCCTCTGCAACGTTCCGGTCATGGCAACGCCCCTTCCGGGCATGGTCGGTAACCGTGATCCAGGCGCACGGCCCGGCGGCAGCCGGGATCAGGCATAGGAATGCCCGCCCAACCGGCCTCCGTAATCACTCTGCGTCTAACGAGTGACTACGTGCCGTAGCATGCCCCTTGCCTGCCATTTCATGCAACCGCATGAGTAAAAGTGCATATGCACTTTCAGATCTCGTGTGACGACGCCCTGTTCAGCAGGACAGACTGTGATCCGACGAGGCAGTGCGACAGAGGGAGGCAGCAACGTGCCCGCAACGCCCACCGTGCGCCGCCGGATGCTGGGTGCGGAACTCCGGAAGATCCGAGAAAGGCTCGACCTCACAGTTGACGAAGTCGCGTCCCGCCTCGGGTGGCACCAGTCCAAAGTCAGCCGCTTGGAGACCGGCCGCTCCGGTGTGCGCGCGAACGAGGTCGGGGTACTCCTCGACGTCTACCAAGTCACCGACCCGGCAACCCGCGAGGCGCTCGCGACTCTGGCACGCGAGGGCAAGCGCAGGGTCTGGTGGCAGCCGTACTCCGACGTGATCTCGCAGCGCTACGCCTCGTTCATCAGCTTCGAGGCAGAGGCCGTGTCGGTCCGGAACTTCGAGTCGTCGCTGATTCCCGGACTGCTCCAGACCGCTGACTACGCACGAGCGGTGACCAGGCAACTTCAGCCGGAAGCCACGCCCGACGTGGTCAATGCACTCGTCGATGTGCGCTTGGCCCGGCAGAACGCGGCACTTCAGCGAGAAGAACCGCTGAAGCTCTGGGCAATCGTGGATGAGGCCGCGCTGCGCCGACTGATCGGCAGTCAGGCCGTCATGGCGAAGCAACTGCAACAGCTTGTCGCCAGTTCCAGGGAACCGCACATCACCCTGCAGGTCGTACCTTTCGCCGCCGGTGCTCATCCGGGCGTTCTCGGATCGTTCGCCATCCTGGAGTTCCCGGTCCGGAACGATCTCGACGTGGTGTACACCGAGGCCCTGACGAGTAGCCTCTACCTCGAACGGGACGACGACGTGGCGGCTTACGACCAGGCATTTGATCGGCTCCGGGCAGCGGCACTCGACGTTGGGCCGTCGCGGCGGCTGATCGCGCAGATTGCAAAGGATCTTGAGTGATGCATGCGGACCGGGACAGCGTGGACTTGAGTCACGCTGCGTGGCGCAAGAGCAAGTTCAGCGGCAACCAGGGAAACTGCATCGAGGTCGCCGACGGACTCACTGACGTCGTCCCCGTCCGCGACTCCAAGGACCCACACGGCCCCGCCCTCGTCTTCCCCGCCGACGCCTGGTCGGCCTTCGTCGCGGGCATCAAGGCAGGCGACTTCCCGACCGTCTAACTGTCGGACGTAACCAGGGTGCCAGCCTCAGCCGTCATGCCCAACGGTTCGGCGCCGCTTTTTGGCGCGGCGGGCGAGCACATCGAGGAGCCGTTGCCACGCCGGTGATGCCTCGGCGATCCGAGAGAAGATCAGCTCCAGATTCGGCCGGCTGCGCGTGCAGCAGCGCGTCGATACGGGCCAGTGGCACCCCGGCATCGGCGAGGGTCCTGACCGCTCCGGCGCCAGGCGGTACTCCACGCTCACCACGGCCAGCCGTGCCTGTACGGCGAGCCGCCACAGCCTCTCGTCCTGCCCGTCCGCAGAGCCGAAAGCCCAGCCACCGCCGTGGATGTGCAGGTACACGCCGTCGACGTGGTCCGGCACGAACGTCCGGACCTTCACCCCGCCGGCAACGACGCGGTCCTGGCCCTGCGGCAGTCGCACCGGTGGCGTGTCGCCGGCGAGCCGGTTGCGCCGCAGGAGCGCCAGCGCGGTTGCGTCCGGCGCCTCCCCACGAGGTGGACGGCTCGCGGCAGCAGCCTCGAACCGTTCGTTGAATGCCAGGGTCTCGGCGAGGCAGTCCTCGTCAGTGATCGTCATGCATCGACTGTCGCAGCTCTCCGCGACAACACCCTGTCACCCTTTCCGAGTGAACCACGTCACACCCACGTCGTACCGCCCGTCCCCGGTGGAGGAGGAGCAGGAGTCGGCGTCCTGCGGTCAGTTCACCGTGCCGCCGACTCCCCCGGCAGGTCGTGGTGGATCCGCTCCGCCGGTACGCCGGACCGCGCCAGTACCGCCGCGGTCCGTCGCACCATCGCCGGCGGCCCGCTGAGGTAGGCCGCGTGGCCGGCCCAGGGTCCGCGCCTCGCAACGGCGTCCGGGAGCTCTCCGCTCTCCGCTCCGCCCGCCCCGCCCGACTCCTGGGAGAGGACCGGGCGGACGGTGAGCCAGGGGTTGCCGTGGGCGAGCCGCCGCAGGGCGTCGAGGCCGTACAGCCCGGTGTGCCGGCGGGCGCCGTAGAAGACCTCGACCGAGCGGCCCCGGGTGCCGTGGGCGGCCAACTCCTCGACCAGCGCGGTGATCGGCGCGATGCCGGTGCCGCCACCCACGCAGAGCAGGTCGGCGCCGCCGGCGTGGTCCAGCACCATGCCGCCCTCTGCCGGTCCGAGCCGCAGCACGTCCCCGGGGGCGGCCCGGTGGACCAGGGCGTTGCTCACCCAGCCCGCCTGGACCGCCTTGACGTGGAAGGTCAGCAGACCGTCGGGGCGCGGCGCGGCGGCGAAGGAGTAGTGCCGCCAGACCCGGGGCCACCAGGGCGTCTCCAGGGCGGTGTACTGGCCGGCGCGGTACGGGTACCCCTGGTCGGGGCGGAGGGTGAGCACCGCGATGTCGGGGGTGCTCAGCCGGTGCGCGACGATCTCCGCCTGCCACCAGGGCGGCGAGGTCCTCGCCGCCTGCTCGGCCGCGCCGGACATCACCCGGGCGACCTGCCCGTACGCCCGGCGCCAGGCCAGTTCGGCCTCGGCGGTCCAGTGGCTGCCGCAGTACCGCTGCAGGGCCGCGACCAGGCACTCGCCCACCGAACCGTAGTGGCCGCTCAGCGTCCCGTACTTGCGGTGGCTCCGGCCGAGCGGGGCCAGGTACCCGGCCAGCACGGCGGGGTCGGCGGCGTCGCGGACGGCCGTCAGCAGGGTGCGGAACAGCCGGTCGCGCTGGAGGTCCATGGCGGCCGGGAAGAGCGCCCGGATCTCCGGGTCGCGCAGGAAGAGCAGGGCGTAGAAGTGCGCGGTGGCGCGGTCGGCCACCGGTTCCACGACGGCCAGGCAGGACCGGACCAGCTCGATGTCGCGTGCGGTGGGCGGCTGTTCGGCTCCTAGCCCGGCGGCCACGGCCGTCACTACGGCGACCGGCCGCGGCAGCGCGGGGGCTCCCGGGACGGCGGTCAGCGCCGGGAGCGCGGGGAACGCCGACCCGCCGGGCAGAGCCCGGTGTGGCGGTGCTGCGGGGAGCGGCGGCGCGACCGGGAGCCGGGAGGCGTCCGACGCCCAGGCCCGGGACCAGTGGTCGCCCGGACCGGCCCAGTTGAGCCCGGGGGCCCGGGTGAACATCGGCTCGATCGCCGGCACCAGGGGCAGTACCGGCAGCGCCTCGGCCGAGCTGGTCGTCCCGGGCCTCGGCGGTTCCGCCGGAGGACTCGGCGGCTCCACCCGGGCCGGCAGCGCGGGCGCCGGCACGGCCGGCGGCCTGGTCGGGCGCGGCGGGATCACCAGCCCGGTCCCGATCGCCCTTCCGGGCGCCGCCAGCGGGCCGGTGCCGGGCAGTTGGCCCAGCAGCGGCTCCGGCGCCGGCTCCAGGGCGGGCAGCTGATCCGTAGCGGCCTCCGGCGGCTGGGGCACGGTGTCCGCCGCTGCAGATGCGAGGCCCGCTCGGACGAGTAACGGTGTTGACTTCAAAGCGACTTGACGAGTGCCCAAGAGAATCGTTCCGCCCCGGTCGTCCCTGCTACCACACCTGGCTCTGCTCTGCTGAAGCCCCGGTAGCCTGGCACGTTCGGACAGTTCATCGGGCAAATCGCGCAAAGTACGGACACCCGGGCCGGGGAGCCGGTACTCTCACCGGCCCCCGCCGAAGCCGCCGGAACCGGACCCCGGCTGGAAGCGGCGAGCTGACACGCCGTGAGCAGCGCTGTCCGGCCGCCGCCGCACGGTCTGCACCGGCGGATTCCCTGCCCCCGGCAACGCCGTTTCGGCGCCAGGGCGGCCGGTTCGGGAAACCCTGACAGAGGGTGGGGTGAGATCAGGGCCGCTCCCTGATGGCCGGGGCTCACCACGGCCTTCGGCCTGGGCTCCCACTCCTGACCGGTCCGACCGCCACGCCCCGCGCAGCGTCGCCGCGCGGGGCGTGGCAGCGTGTCCCCGGCAGCCATGCCGGGGACACCGGGAGTCACAACTGGCGCAGCAGCATCCCCGGCTGCTCGACGCAGTCCGCGACGAAGCGCAGGAAGCCGCCGGCCGTCCCGCCGTCGCAGACCCGGTGGTCGAAGGTGAACGACAGCTGGGTGACCTGCCGGACGGCCAACCCGCCCTCGTGCACCCAGGGTTTGGCCGCGATCCGGCCGACGCCCAGCATCGCCGCCTCGGGGTGGTTGAGGATCGGCGTGGAGCCGTCCACTCCGAAGACGCCGTAGTTGTTGAGCGTGAAGGTGCCACCGGTGAGCTCGGCCGGGGTGAGCGTCCCGGCCCGGGCCGACTCGGTCAACCTGGCCAGCTCCTCGCCGAGTTGCTCGGTGTTGAGCAGGTGGGCGTCCCGGACCACCGGGACCACCAGGCCGCGGTCGCTCTGCGCCGCGAAGCCGAGGTGCACCGCGCGGTGCCTCCTGATACCCGAACCGTCGCTCTCCACGCTGGAGTTGAGTTCGGGGAAGCGGACCAGACCGGCCGTGCAGATCCGGGCCAGCAGCGCCAGCACGCTCACCTTCGGACCGGCCGCCCGGTTCAACTGGGCGCGCGTCTCCATGAGTCCGGTCGCGTCGGCGTCCACCCAGCAGGTCGCGGCGGGGATCTCCTGGTGGCTGCGGGTGAGCTTCTCGGCGATCGTCCGGCGCAGCCCGCGCAGCGGTACGACCTCCTCGTCGGCGACCGCGGCGGGAACCGGTGCGACAGCCTCCGACAGCGCCCGCTGCACATCGGCTCGCATGATCAGGCCGTCGGGACCGCTGCCGGTGATCCGGGCCAGGTCCAGGCCGTGTTCGCGGGCCATCCGCCGCACCAGCGGCGAGATCACCGGGACCACCGCGGACGCCACCACCCGAGCGGCCTCCGGCACCGGAGCAGGGGCGGGAGCGGGAGCGGGAGCGGGGGCGGGGGCAGGGGCAGGGGCAGCCGCCGGAGCAGGTCGATCGATCCGGACCCGGGCCCGGCGCCCGCCCTTGGCGCTCTCCAGCACGCCGTACCCGACCAGCGGGCGCTCGTTCGCCGCACCGGGCGCCGCCGCACCGTCCGCCGCCGCGCCGGTTGCCGCAGCCCCACCGGCCGGTCCGGAGCCCGTACCCTCGCTCGCGCCCGCCGTAGCGACGGCGACCGTCACCAGCGGCGCCCCGACCGCGATCTCCTCGCCGACCTCGCCGAACCGCGCGGTGACCACCCCGCCGTAGGGGCAGGGCACTTCGACCACCGCCTTGGCCGTCTCGACCTCGACCACCGGCTGGTCGACGGCGATCACCTCGCCGACCTCGACCATCCAGCGGATCACCTCGGCGCCGGTGAGCCCCTCGCCGAGGTCCGGCAGCGTGAACTCGCGTACCACGGGCATGATCGTCACTCCTCCCACTGCAGCCGGGCGACCGCGTCCAGGATCCGGTCCACCCCGGGGAGGTGGTGGTGCTCCAGCATCGGCGGCGGGTAGGGGATGTCGAAGCCGGTGACCCGCAGCACCGGCGCGGCCAGGTGGTGGAAGCAGCGCTCGGTGACCCGGGCGGCTATCTCCGCGCCGACCCCGCCGAAGCCGGTCGACTCGTGGACGACCACCGCCCGCCCGACCGAGCGGACCACCTCGGCGACCGTCGCGTCGTCGAACGGCACCAGGCTGCGCAGGTCGAGTACGGCCAGGTCCCAGCCCTCGGCCTTCGCCGCCTCGGCCGCCTCCAGGCAGACCGGCAGCGAGGGCCCGTAGGTGATCAGGACCGCCGAGCGGCCGGTCCGCCGCAGCACCGCCTTGCCGATCGGCTCGACGGGCACGGCCGGGTCCCACTCCTCCTTGCCCCAGTAGAGCCGCTTGGGCTCCAGGAAGACCACCGGGTCGTCCGAGGCGATCGAGGCGCGCAGCAGGCCGTAGGCGTCGGCGACGGTGGCGGGGGTGACCACGTGGAGGCCGGGGGTGGCGGTGTAGTAGGCCTCGGAGGCGTCGCTGTGGTGCTCGACACCGCCGATGCCGCCGCCGTACGGGATCCGGACGGTGATCGGCAGCGGGAGCTTGCCGGCCGTGCGGTTGCGCATCTTGGCGACGTGCGAGAAGAGCTGTTCCAGTGCGGGGTAGGCGAAGGCGTCGAACTGCATCTCCACCACGGGCCGCAGCCCGTACATGGCCATGCCGATGGCGGTGCCCAGGATGCCGGCCTCGGCGAGCGGGGTGTCCAGGCAGCGCTCGGGGCCGAACTCGGCGGTGAGTCCGTCGGTGATCCGGAAGACGCCGCCGAGGGCGCCGACGTCCTCGCCCATCACATGGACGGTGTCGTCGGCCCGCATGGCGTCCCGCAGCGCGGCGTTGAGCGCCTGCGCCATGCTGGTGCTCTTCATGGCGGAGGGCTGCCGCTCAGCGGCCCGGTCGAGGGCGGTGGCGGGCGACGGGTGGGACGTGCTCATCGGCCCTGCACCTCGGCCTCCGCGGCCAGCTCGGCCGCCAACTGGGCCGCCTGCTCTCGCAGTTGCGGCGTGGGTTCGGCATAGACATGGGCGAACAGGGACATCGGGTCCAGTTCGGCGTCGGAATGGAACTCGGCGCGCATCCGGGCGGCCAGCGCCTCGGCCTCGTCCGCGGCCTCCTGCACCAGTTGGTCCTCCAGCAGCCCGGCGGCGCGCATGTGACGTTCCATCAGGAGGATCGGGTCGTGCTCGCGCCAGGCGGCGACCTCCTCCTCCTGCCGGTAGCGGGTGGCGTCGTCGGCGTTGGTGTGCGCCTCGATCCGGTAGGTGAGCGCCTCGACCAGGGTCGGGCCGCCGCCGGAGCGGGCCCGCTCCACGGCCTCGCTGAGCACCGCGTGCACGGCGGGCGCGTCGTTGCCGTCCACCAGCCGGCCCGGCATGCCGTAGCCGACGGCCTTGTGGGCCAGGCTGGGCGCGGCGGACTGCTGGCTGAGCGGGACGGAGATCGCGTACCCGTTGTTCTGCACCAGGAAGACCACCGGGGCGTGCAGTACGGCGGCGAAGTTCAGCGCCTCGTGGAAGTCGCCCTCGCTGGTACCGCCGTCGCCGAGCATGGCCAGCGCCACCGCGCGCTCGCCGCGCAGGTGGGCCGCGTGGGCCAGCCCGACGGCGTGCGGCGCCTGGGTGCCCAGCGGGGTGCAGAGCGGCGCGGTCCGGGTGGCGCGCGGGTCGTAGCCGGTGTGGGCGGAGCCGCGCAGCAGGGTGAGCGCCTCCAGCGGGTCCACGCCCCGGGCCACCACGGCGAGGGTGTCCCGGTAGCTGGGGAAGAGCCAGTCCTGCTCGTGCAGCGCCAGTGCGGCGGCGACCTGGCAGGCCTCCTGGCCGGTGGAGGCGGGGTAGACGGCGAGCCGGCCCTGCTTGGTCAGGGTGGTGGCCTGCTGGTTGTAGCGGCGGCCGACGACCAGCCGCCGGTACAGCTCGCGCAGCAGCGCCGGGTCGGTCTTCTCCAGCAACGGGGTGCCGAGGACCCGCACGGGGGACGGGTCGGGCAGCAGCGGTGCCGGGTCGGTGCGGGGGGCGGTCGCGCCGGGGAGCCACCCCGGGACGGAGGCTGAAAATCTGTGGTCGAGAACGGTCATCTCGGCACCTCCGATGGGTGGGAGGGGGTGCGACAGGGGCGGGGGTGATGCCGTGGTGAGCGAGGGGCGGCGCGGCAGGCCGCCGGGGCTCATCGCTCCCTACCGATTGTTCGGTTGTCTGGTCATTCTGGCCACAGCTGAGCCAAGGTGGTGGACAATCGGCTCGAACGGCGCTCTCCTGGTGCCACCATGTCCATTCCGAGAGAGCGGGGGGCCGTGTCCGCTGAACAGATGTCCAGGCTCGACCGAGTCGACCGTTCGATCCTCCGCCTGCTCCAGCAGGACGGACGGGCCTCGATCCGCTCGGTCGCCGAACGGGTGCACGTGTCCCGGGCGAACGCGTACGCCCGGATATCCAGGATGGTCGAGGACGGGGTGATCCGCGGCTTCACCGCCCGGGTGGACCACGAGCGGGCCGGCCAGGGCGCCTCGGCCTACATCACCCTCAAGATCGTGCAGAACTCCTGGCGGACGGTGCGCGAGCAGCTGCTGGGGCTCCCCGGGGTGGCGCACATCGCGCTGGTAGGCGGCGAGTTCGACGTCCTGCTGCTGGTGCACACCGCCGACAACCGCGCACTGCGCGAGCTGGTCCTGACCAGGATCCAGAGCATCTCCCAGGTGCTGGCGACCCAGACCCTGCTGGTCTTCGAGGAGACCGACCAGGTCCCGCCGGACTAGCCGGGATCCCGTCCGGCCGGCCCCGGGCGGCTGGGACGGGCCCTGGTTACGCGGTCGGTGCACGCAGCCCGTCGAAGGCGAGGTGCACCACCGCCTCGGCGATCCCGTCCTGCGCCCGGACGCCGGGCCGGTACCACTCCACGATCGAGTTGATCATGCCGAAGAGCAGCCGGGTGGCCAGCCGGGGCTCCACGTCCGAACGCAGCTCGCCCTCGGCGACCGCGGCCCTGAGCAGCTCGGCGACCTGGTGGTCGAACTCCCGTCGCCGCTCCAGCGCCCACAGTTCGGTCGGCGTGTTGCCCCGCACCCGGAGCAGCAGCGTGACGTACGGCAGCTCCTCCAGCAGCACCTCGGCCGTCCGCCGCACCACGTGCTCCAACCGGTCCACCGGCCGGCCGCTCCGGGCGGCGGGCTCGTCGAGGATGGCGAACAGGCCGTCCAGCGCCCGGCCGACGGCGAGGCGCAGCAGCTCCTCCTTGCCGCGCACATGGTGGTAGATCGAGGACTTGGAGATACCGGCGGCCTTCGAGAGGTCCTCCATGGACGTCCCGTCGTACCCGCGCTCGTTGAAGACCTCGACGGTCACGGCCAGCAGTGACTCGACGGTGTACGTGGTGCGGGTGGTGTTCTCGGCCATGGGAACGAGTATCCTCGCCGCCCCGGGAGCGCGTCAGCCTGGGGTCGAAAGATCCGCATGGCCTCGACAGCTCCCACCGATGATTTCCGCACCTTTTCCGGCTAATACGGGATTCCAGCCCGGAAATCGGCCAAAACTCCGCGAAAGCGAATTCCCGCACCGCCCCCACCCGGGGCCGAGAGCCCCGGGGTTTCCAAGGCGGCCGGATAGACTCGCCGTTCACCGCCGACGATCCCGGCGGGGTGGTGACGGCGACCGGTGGAGGGGCCCCGCAGTGAGCGCGATACAGGAGACGGTGGCAGCGGACCGCCGTCCGCTCCCCGGCGAGCCCCCGGTGCCACCGTCCTCCTCCGCGCCCCCGCCCTTCCCCGGCACCGGGACGTTCCGCGAGCACCTGCGCCGGGGCGCGGCCGCGTTCGGCCCCGCCCTGGCGCTGTTCGGGGCGGTGAAGCTGATCGGCTTCTCGGTCTTCATGCTGCTACTGGATTCCTCCGGGCGGTTCCACCAGCTGGACCCCAGATTCGGCGGCGGCGCGCACCCGTGGGATGTCGTGGGCAGCTGGGACGGCTGGTGGTACCAGCAGGTCGCACAATTCGGTTACCACCCGGAGCTGATAGCCGACCACGGCGGATTCTTCACCGTCCAACAGAATTCCGCAGCCTTCTTCCCGCTCTATCCGGGCCTGATGCGCCTGGTCTCGGACTGCACCGGTATCGGCCTGTACGGCGCCGGAATGCTGGTCTCGATCGTGTCCTCCTTCGCCGCCGCCGCCGGGATCTTCGCGGTCACCAGGCAGCTGGCCGGGGCCCGGGCCGGCGTGATCGCGGCCGCGGTCTGGGGCGCCTTCCCGGGCGCGGGCGTGGAGTGGGCGGTCTACACCGAGTCGCTGTTCGTCGCACTGACCGCCTGGTCCTGCTACTTCGTGATCAGCCGGCAGTGGCTGAACGCGGCGTTGATCACCTTCATCGCCGGCCTGAGCCGGCCCACCTCGATGACCCTGATCGCGGGCGTCGCGCTCTCCGCCGCCGTCGCCCTGTTCCGCCGCCGGGACGGGGTGCTCGCTCCGCTGGCCGCGATCCTGCTGCCCCCGCTGAGCTTCTTCGGCTACATCGGCTGGGTCGGCTACCGGATGGGCCACTGGGACGGCTACCTCACCCTGCAGCGCGGCGCCTGGCTGCACTTCTTCGACTTCGGCAAGTACACCTCCGACGCGGTCACCCACGTCCTCACCGGTGACAACAACTACCTCTTCGCGTACCCGACCGAGGACCTGATCGCCGTCCTGGTGCTGTTCGCACTGCCCTGCCTGCTGGTCCCGCTGCTGCGGCTGCGCCCGCCGCTGGTGATCACCGTCTACACCCTGGGCACCCTGGTGCTGGTCCTCGGCAGCCAGCAGATGTTCGGCACCCTCTCCCGCTTCGTGGTCCCCGTCTTCCCGCTCACCATCCCGATCGCCCTCGCCCTGCGCCGCCTCTCGCTACCCTCCCTGGCCACCGTCCTCGGCGTGGGCGCCGTCGCCTCCGGCTGGTTCGCGGGCTATGTCGTCTTCGAACTCGGCATCCCGTAGACCGCGGCAGGGCCCAGGGGCGCGGAGCCAATCCCTCCGCGCCCACGACATCCGTCCTCGCGCGCCTCGCGGCTACCCCTGTGCCCCGACCGATCGTTCGGTTACTCTGAGGGGTGTCCCGTCCGCCCCTTGGAGGAGCGCACCATGGCCGCTGCGACCCCTGCCCTCTCGGTCGCCGAACTGATCGAACGCCACCAGGACACCCTCGACCGAGCCCTCGCGGCGATCCGCAGCCGCGACTACTGGTCCCCCTACCCCGAGTTCGCGAAGGCGTACGGCGAGAGCGGAGCGGCGGACGGCAAGGCCGCGTTCGAGGCTCTGCTCGGCGGCGTCTTCGCCCTCGACGGCCATCCCACCGACGGCGAGCTGGTCGGTGGCGAGACCTCGCCGTACGGCATCGAGCTGGGCATCAGCTACCCGCACGCCACGCCCGACGCGCTGATCGGCGCCCTGCAGGCCGCCCGCCCGGCCTGGGCGGCGGCGAGCCCGGCCGCCCGCGCGGCGGTCTGCCTGGAGATCCTGGACCGGATCAACAAGCGCTCGCACGAGTTCGGCCACGCGGTGATGCACACCACCGGCCAGGCCTACGGCATGGCCTTCCAGGCCGGCGGCCCGCACGCCCAGGACCGGGGCCTCGAAGCCGTGGCGTACGCCTTCGCCGAGCAGACCAGGCTGCCCGAGCGCGCCGACTGGACCAAGCCGCAGGGCAAGCGCGACCCGCTGACCATGGTCAAGGAGTTCACCGTGGTGCCGCGCGGGCTCGCGCTGCTGATCGGCTGCAACACCTTCCCGACCTGGAACGGCTACCCGGGCCTGTTCGCCTCGCTGGCCACCGGCAACCCGGTGCTGGTCAAGCCGCACCCGCGCGCCACCCTGCCGCTCGCGCTCACCGTACGGGTGGCCCGCGAGGTGCTCGCCGAGGCCGGGTTCGACCCCAACACGGTCTGCCTGGCGGCCGAGCACGAGGGGTCGACCGTGGCCCAGGTGCTGGCCGTGCGACCCGAGGTGAAGGTCATCGACTACACCGGCTCGACCTCCTTCGGCGACTGGCTGGAGGCCAACGCCAAGCAGGCCCAGGTCTACACCGAGAAGGCCGGCGTCAACACGGCGGTGGTCGAGTCGACCGACAACTACCGCGGCATGCTGGCCAATCTGGCCTTCGCGCTCGCGCTCTACAGCGGCCAGATGTGCACCACCCCACAGAACATCCTGATCCCGCGCACCGGCATCGGCACCGACGAGGGAAGCAAGTCCTACGACGAGATGGTCACCGACCTGGCCGCCGCGATCGACGGCCTGCTGGGCGACGACGCCCGGGCCGCCGCGATCCTCGGCGCCGTGGTCAACCCGGGCGTGCTCCAGCGCACGGTGCAGGCGGCGGGCGGCGAGTTCGGCGAACTCGCGCTCACCCCGCGGGTGGTGGTCTCGCAGGAGTTCCCGGGCGCGACCATCAGGACGCCCGCCCTGGTCAAGGTGGACGCCGACAAGCCGGACGACCGGGCCACCTTCCTCAGCGAGTGCTTCGGGCCGGTCTCCTTCGCGGTCGCGGTGGAGTCCGCCGAGGCCGCGGTCGAGATGCTCCGCCGCACCACCGCCGAGCAGGGCGCGATGACCGCCACCGGCTGGACGGTCGACGCAACCGTCGAGGCCGCCCTGGTCGAGGCCGCCCTCGACTCCGGTGTCTCGCTCTCCCTCAACCTCACCGGCGGTGTGTACCCGAACCAGACCGCCGCCTTCTCCGACCTGCACGGCACCGGCGCCAACCCGGCCGCCAACTCCGCCTACTGCGACGGCGCGTTCGTCGCCAACCGCTTCCGCACCGTCGAGATCCGCCGCCACAGCTGACCGCGGGTCAGGGCAGAAGACGGTTCAGGGGCGCGGGGAACCGCGCGAGTGACCATGCACGTCCGTGGCGGGCTGGTCGCGCGGCTCCCCGCGCCCCGAGGGCATCACCCGCCCGCCCGAGGATCGCGCCCACACCTCGGTCGGCCCCGGCCGCCGACCCGGCGTCAGCGGTTCCGCTTCGGGTTGAACACCCACACCCGCATCAGCAGGAAGCGCACCACCGTGGCCACCGCGTTGGCCGCCACCAGCACCGCCAACTCCCCACCCTGCCGGGCCGACGGCCACGCCACCCCCTGCAGCCCGATCGCCGCACTGCTCAGCACCAGCCCGATCGCGAACGCGATCCCGCCTTCCGCCTGGGCCCGTACCGCACCGCGCCGCCCGGTCACCCCGAAGGTGAACCGCCGGTTGGCCGCCGTGTTGAGCACCGCCGTCAGCACCTGCGCCGCCGCGTTGGCGACCAGCGCCGGCGCCACCTGCCGCAACAGCAGGTACAGCAGCACGTACGAGGCCGTGCACACCGCGCCCACCACCGCGAAGCTCGCCAACTGCCAGGACAGGCCCGGCGGTAGCTGCGCCACCCGCACCCGGGTCGGCAGGTTCTCGATCCGTCCGGCGCCGGCCAGCGAGCGCCGGGTGACCCGGGCCATGCCCTTGAGGTCGTCGATCACCGTACGGACGATGTCCACCCGGCTGTCCGGGTCGTCCACCCAGTCCACCGGCACCTCGTGGATCCGCAGCCCGGAGCGCTCGGCCAGCAGCAGCAGTTCGGTGTCGAAGAACCAGGCGTCGTCCTCCACCTCGACCAGCAGCTGCTTGACCACCTCCGTCCGCGCCGCCTTGAACCCGCACTGCGCGTCCGAGAACCTCGCCGCCATGGTGGCCCGCAGCAGCACGTTGTAGCTGCGCGAGATGAACTCCCGCTTCGGCCCGCGCACCACCGCCGAACCCCGGTGCAGCCGACTGCCGATCGCCAGGTCGCTGTGGCCCGACAGCAGCGGCGCGACCAGCGGCAGGAAGGCCTCCAGACCCGTCGAGAGGTCCACGTCCATGTACGCGACCACCTCCGCGCCGCTCGCGCCCCAGACCTGCCGAAGCGCCCGCCCGCGCCCCTTGAGGTCGAGGTGCACCGCCTCGACCTGCTCGATCTCCTCGGCCAGCACGGTCGCCACCCGCCAGGTGCCGTCGACACTGGCGTTGTCGGCGATGGTGATCCGGTACGGGTAGGGGAAGGTCTCACCGAGGTAGGCGTGCAGCCGGCGGACACACCGCTCCAGGGTGTGCTCCTCGTTGTAGACCGGGACGACCACCTCGACCAGCCGGGTACGGGTGACCGCGTCCACCGCGCCCGAGGGCAGCGGATCGGCCGCGGGCATCCCCCGGCGCACGGACTGGGTCGGGTCGGCGAGCGCGGGCTCTGTCATGTCGGTGAGATTCACAGCCCGATCTGGGGCAGCGATGATGGAAGGCTGAGAGCGAGCTGAGAACCGGCTCGCCGGCACGCAACGCCGGTCCGACCACCAGGAGATGGCAGATGTCCGACAAGCAGCAGACCTCGGATGTCGTGATCGTCGGCGCGGGGCCCACCGGGCTCCTGCTGGCCGGCGATCTGGCAACGGCGGGGCTGCGGGTGACGGTGCTGGAGAAGCGCGCGGCCGAGTCCAACCTCACCCGCGCTTTCGGCGTCCATGCCCGCACCCTGGAACTGTTCGACGATCGCGGCCTGGCCGACGAACTGATCGCCACCGGCCAGGTGATCGACTCGCTGCGGCTGTTCGGCCGTATCGCGCTGGACACCAGGAAGCTGCCGACCCGCTTCCCGTTCATCCTGATCACCCCGCAGTCCAGCACCGAACGCCTGCTCGCGGAGCGGGCGTCGAAGGCCGGCGCGACCATCGTCCGGGGCGCCGAACTGATCGCGCTGCGCCAGGACAGCCGCGGCGTCGCCCTGGACGTGCGCACCGAGGGCGAGAGCGTCACGCACACCGCGAAGTACGCGGTCGGCGCCGACGGCGTCCGCAGCACCGTCCGCGACCTGCTCGGCATCCCGTTCCCTGGGGAGTCGGTGATCAGCTCGGTACTGCTGGCCGACGTCCGGCTCAGGCGGGAGCCCGAGGAGGTGCTCACCTTCTACGCGACCGCCCAGGGCTTCGCCTTCCTCGTCCCGTTCGGTGACGGCTGGTACCGGGTGATCGCCTGGGACCGCAGCCGGCAGCGCCCCGAGAGCGCCCCGGTCTCGCTCGCCGAGATCGCCGACATCACCCGCACCGTCCTCGGCGTGGACTACGGCCTGTACGAGGCCCGGTGGATGTCCCGCTTCCACAGCGACGAGCGCCAGGTGCCCAACTACCGCTCCGGCCGGTTCTTCCTGGCCGGCGACGCCGCGCACTGCCACTCCCCGGCCGGCGGCCTGGGTATGAACACCGGCCTGCAGGACGCCGCCAACCTGAGCTGGAAGCTGGCCGCCGCCGTCCGGGGCTGGGCGCCCGACGCCCTGCTGGACACCTACCAGACCGAGCGCCACCCCGTCGGCCGGATGGCGCTGCGCAATTCGGGCGCCATCGTCCGGCTCGCGCTGGCGCACTCCGCCCCGACCCGCGCGCTGCGCACCGCCCTGGCGGCCGGCGCCGGGCGCATCGGCCCGCTGGCCGAGCTCGGCGCCCGGCAGATCTCCGGAATCGGGATCAAGTACCCCGCACCCAAGGGCTCGCACCACCTGGTGGGCCGCCGGATCCCCGACCTGCGCCTGGCGGTGGACCAACCCGGCGGCCCCGCCCGCCTGCACGAGGCGCTGCGGGCCGGCCGGTCCGTCCTGATCAGCAATGACGAACTGTCGGTGGCCGAACCCTGGGCGAGCCGGGTGGTCACCGCCGCGCCGGCCGACCCGCACGGCAAGCTGCGGGACACCGTCCTGCTGGTCCGCCCGGACGGCTACGCGGCCTGGGCCGGGATCGACCCGAGCCGCGGCGAGCTGCGCGCGGCGCTCTCCCAGTGGCTCGGAACTCCGACGGGCTGAGAATTCCGAAGAATTCCGGACAATTTGCCGGACATCAGTGGCTGTTGACCATCTCATGGCACCGGGCCGTTCTGGCCCGGTTTCCACGGCCGGCCGTCGAGCACCGGCGGCGGTCGCCGGAGCGGGGGCGCAGCGGGTCGAGCGCTGCGCGCACCCGTCCGGCCCGCCGGCCTGCCGTGGCCGAACACCTCCTCGGGTGGGTCGAGCTCGGCGTCGCGCCACACGCGGACGAGGCCGGCCGAGGAGAGCCGACTCGGGCACCCGGCGTGATCCCTCCCGGCAACCCGGGCCGTGGCGACGGGTGTTGAGCGGATCGAGCGGAAGCGTTCCGCCGGCCGGCACGGGCGCAGACAACGGGGGCCGATCGTGCTCCGGGTCCAACTCGGGCCCCTTGCCGCCCCATTCACTGTATGGAGGTTTCGTTGTTCTGTGGATAATTGAAGCTCCACACTTGACTGTTTTTTAGCAACCAATTACTTGATCATGGGCCCAATCCTGAGAGTTTTCTGGGAAGTTCTGACCCAACGTTTTCTGGACCGGAACAACCCCCCACTTTCCGGAGGAGCCCGTGCGACCCCGCTCGCTCGCCCTTGCCTCGGCACTGGCCGTTCTGCCGCTGACCGCGGCCCCCCTGTGCGCGACCGCCGCGTACGCCGCCCCGCAGGCCAACGTCTCGGCCGCCCGGGTGGCACTGCCCAACACCGTGACCCCCGCGGTGGCGCACTCGCAGAAGCAGGGCGATGTCCCCGCCGCCCAGCAGATCTCGGTGGCCGTCAGCCTCAAGCTGCGCAACACCGCCGAGCTGGACGCCTTCCTGGCGGCGCTGAGCAACCCGAAGTCGCCGCAGTTCGGCAAGTACCTGACCCCGGCCCAGTTCACCGCCCGTTTCGGCCCGACCCAGGCCGATGTCGCGCAGGTGCGCTCCTACCTGGAGGAGCAGGGCCTGAAGGTCACCTCGGTCAGCGCCAACCGCCAGGTGGTGAACGCCAGCGGCACCAACGAGCAGATCGCCAAGGCCTTCGGCACGCACGAGAGCCGTTACGTCGACAAGCTGGAGAACAAGACCTTCTTCGCCAACGACGACGCCGCCTCCATCCCGGCCTCGCTGTCCGGCGTCGTCCAGGGCGTCTCCGGTCTGAACAACAAGACCGTGCGCACCACCCGGATCGCGAAGCCGCAGAACGCGGCCCCGCACGCCACCCCGAGCGGCTTCGGCCCGGCCCAGTACAACGGCGCCTACAACCTGAACAAGATGGGCACCGACGGCACCGGCACCACGGTGGCGCTGTGGGAGTTCGACGGCTACTCGTCCTCCAACCTGACGACCTACGACGGCCAGTTCGGCCTGACCGGCCCGGCCGTGCAGACCGTCTCGGTGGACGGCGCCAGCTACGACAGCAAGCCGGGCGAGGGCCAGGGCGAGGTCGAGCTGGACTCCGAGATCGTCCGCGGTGTCGCCCCCAAGGCCCAGCAGCTGGTCTACGAGGCCCCCAACAGCGACCAGGGCGAGATCGACATGGCCGCCAAGATCGTCTCGGACAACAAGGCCTCGGTCATCTCCATCTCGTGGGGCTCCTGCGAGCCGGACACCACCGCCTCGTCGATGACCGCCATCGACAACACCTTCAAGCAGGCCGCCGCCCAGGGCATCAGCATCTTCTCCGCCTCCGGTGACGACGGCTCGCGCGACTGCACCCGCTCCACCAGCGGCTCCTCCGTCAAGGCCGTCGACTTCCCGGCCTCCAGCCCGCACAACACCGGTGTCGGCGGCACCAACCTCAAGGTGAGCGGCAACACCTACTCCTCCGAGAGCGCCTGGAGCACCGCCGGCGGCGGCGTCTCCACCCAGTTCTCGAAGCCCAGCTGGCAGACCGGCACCAACGTGACCGGCACCATGCGCACCGTCCCGGACGTGTCCTCCAACGCCGACCCCAACAGCGGCTTCGCCATCTACACCCAGGGCACCAGCTCGGCCGGCTGGCAGGTCTACGGCGGCACCTCCGCCGCGGCCCCGCTGTGGTCCGGCTACGCGGCGCTGTTCAACCAGAAGGCGAAGGCCGCCGGCCAGGCCGTGCTCGGCGAGGCCAGCCCGAAGCTGTACTCGGTCGCCAACAGCAGCAGCTACGGCTCGGCCTTCCACGACGTCAGCACCGGCTCGAACCAGGACTTCCCGGCCAAGGCCGGCTACGACCAGGTCACCGGCTGGGGCACCCCGGTCGCCGACCAGCTGAGCAACGCCCTGCTCGGCGGTGGCAGCGGCACGACCCCGCCGCCGTCCGGTGGCTGCACCACGAGCCAGCTGCTCGCCAACCAGGGTTTCGAGAGCGGCAACACCGGCTGGACCGCCTCCAGCGGCGTGATCACCACCGACTCCGGTGAGGCCGCCCACTCCGGCTCGTACAAGGCCTGGCTGGACGGTTACGGCTCCGCCCACACCGACACCCTCTCGCAGACCGTCAGCATCCCGGCGGGCTGCAAGGCCTCCTTCAGCTTCTGGCTGCACGTCGACACCGCCGAGACCGGCAGCACCGCGTACGACAAGCTGACCGTCCAGGCCAACTCGACCACGGTGGCGACCTACTCCAACGCCGACGCGGCCTCGGGTTACGTCCAGAAGACCATCGACCTGTCGGCCTTCGCCGGCCAGACGGTCACCCTGAAGTTCACCGGCACCGAGGACTCCTCGCTGCAGACCAGCTTCGTGATCGACGACACGGCGCTGAACATCTCCTGACGCCTATTCAACGCCGGTTGCCGGTACGGGGTGCCCCCCGTACCGGCGACCGTGTTTCCGGGATGTTTCAGTATTCGAAAAGATCAGGTTTATTTTGCGTGACCACTGTCATACGTACGACTGGATGACATAGCCTCTCGAACGTACGTAGGGTTCCCACCGAACTCGCCGGGTGGGGAAGGTGTCCGGATGGCCTCACAGCAACCGCAGCACGCCGGACGGCTCAGGCTGGTCGGCGAGCACCGGGACGGGCCCGCCCGTGCCCCGGTCCAGCAGGCTGGCGGACCACGGTCGGCGGCGGCCAATTTCGCCGAGGCGCTGCACGCCGCCATCGAGAGCAGCGGCCTCAGCCTCGACCGGATCCGCACGGAACTCAGCCAACATGGCGTCAGAATCAGTGTGACGACGCTCAGTTACTGGCGGCGGGGGCGCAGCCAGCCCGAGCGCGCCACCTCGCTGCGCGCCGTCCACCTCCTCGAGGAGCTGCTCGGCCTCCCGCACACCGCCCTCTCCAACCTGCTCGGCCCGCCCCGCCCGCGCGGCCGCTGGATCTCCCCCGCCGCCACCAGCAGCCTGCGGGTCGAGGACGTCTGGCCCGGCCAGGACGAGATCTCCGGGGTCTTCGCCGAGCTGGACGCCCCGCCGATCGGGGAGCTTGAGCGGCTCAGCATCCACGACGCCTACTACGTCGACCAGCACCGGCGCGGCTACCTGCTGCGGCTGCGCCAGGTGGTCCGGGCCACGGTCGGCGGGGTGTCCCGCTGCCTGGTGGTGCACAAGGCCGACGAGGAGGCCACCGGCTGCCCGGAGATCACCTCGATCCGGCACGCCCGGCTCGGCCGGGTCCGCCGACGGCCCGAGAGCGGCCTGCTGGTGGCCGAACTGGTGCTGGACCGCCCGCTCGGCCTCGGCGACAGCACCGTCATCGAGTACGAGGTGGAGATCCCGCCCGGCGCCCCGACCACCACCTACGCCCGGCGGTTCGCCGTCCCGGTGCGCGAGTACGTGCTCCAGGTGCACTTCGACCCGGCCGCGATGCCGGCGCACTGCGAACGCTTCGACCGCGCCCCGGGCGCGGAGGAGGACCGCGTACGCCGGCAGCTGTGGATCGGCGCCTCGGCCAGCGTCCACGTCCTGGCACCGGATCAGGAGCCGGGTCAGCTCGGCATCCGCTGGGAGTGGGAGTAGCCCGCCGGGCGGAGCGCACCGGGCGACGTCCTAGCCGAGGGCGGCGTGCGCCCGCACCCAGGCGTGCATGGCGATGGCCGCCGCCGCGCCCGCGTTGATCGACCGCGTCGACCCGAACTGCGCGATGGAGCACACCGCCGTCGAGTGCGCCCAGGCCTCCTCGGTGAGTCCGGGCCCCTCCTGCCCGAACAGCAGCACACAGCGCTCGGGCAGTTCGTACGTCTCCAGCGGCACCGCGCCCGGCAGGTTGTCGATCCCGATGATCGGCAGGCCCCGCTCGGCGGCGAAGGCCGCCAGGGTGGCGACGCTGTCGTGGTGCCGCACGTGCTGGTACCGGTCGGTGACCATGGCGCCGCGCCGGTTCCACCGCCGCCGCCCGACGATGTGCACCTCGCCCGCCAGGAAGGCGTTGGCCGTCCGCACCACCGAGCCGATGTTGAAGTCGTGCTGCCAGTTCTCCACCGCGACGTGGAAGCCGTGCCTCCGGGTGTCCAGGTCCGCGACGATCGCCTCGCGGGTCCAGTAGCGGTACCGGTCCAGCACGTTCCGCCGGTCGCCGCCCGCGAGCAGCTCGGGGTCGTACTGCGGCCCGGCCGGCCACGGTTCGGGGTGCGGTCCCAGACCGACCTCCCGGTCCTCGGGAACGAAGGCGTCGTCGTACTGCTCGCCCTCGTGGGGCACACCGATGCTGCTCACGCCCCCGAGGGTACGGTGCGCCGGGTCCTGACCGCCCGGTCGAGGTCGGTGATCGCCGCCATCACCAGCCGGGCGCCGGCCCTGGCCACCTCGGCGCGGTCCTCCTTCGGCAGCTCGGCCAGCCGGCTGTCCCAACGCTCGTGCGCCGAGCGCAGCCCGCCGAAGTCCACCCGGTGAGCGCCGCGGACCAGGACATACCGGAAGTCTAGGGTTCGCGCCGCCACCGGCGCCCGAGCGCCCGGGCCCCGCGACCCACCCGCAGCAGCGCCGAGGTGGGCAGGAAGACCGCGTCCGCAGCGATCATCGCCAGCGAGAAGAACGGCAGCCCGAGGGTGACCGCGATCCCCGCGTGCTCCACCATCATCACCGCCAGCAGCACGTTCTTCACCCGCCGGTTGGCCAGCGTGAAGGGGAAGGCGACCTGCACGATCACCGTGCCGTAGCTGAGCAGGAAGACCGGCAGCAGGCCGGCGCCGAGCGCCCCCGACAGTCCGGGCCAGGGCGTGAAGTAGTCCAGGTGCAGCGGGTAGTGCAGCGCGGTGCCGTCCTGCCAGCGCGAGCCCTGCACCTTGTACCAGCCGGCGGTGGAGTAGATCAGCACCACCTGCCCGGCGATCACCGCCATCGCGCAGTTGTGCAGCATGTTGGCCAGCGCGTCCGGCACATCGCGCCACTCGCTGCCGGGAGGCAGGCGGTTGACGGCCCACCAGAGCCCGGCGACCGCCCACGGCACCCACAGCAGACCCACCGGTCCGGCCGGTCCCGCCGAGGAGGTAAGCCCCGCCGGCCCCAGCAGCAGCACCAGCCCCAGCAGCACCCAGAGCCAGACCGCGCCCCCGTCCCTCGCCCGGCGGGCGTCCAGCGACCACACCCGGGCGCACCGGGTGAACACCAGGTACACGGCCATCAGATGGATCACGTTGTCGCCGCCGTCACCGACGAAGACGGCCCGGTTCTGCAGCGAGAGCACGGTGACCAGGAAGAGCACACCGCTCGCCCGGGTCCGCCAGCCCAGCGTGAACAGCACCGCCGCGACGATCGCCAGGTGGTAGACCAGCTCGAACCAGGGCCGCCCGTGGTACCAGGAGAGCGCCGTGAAGGCGTGGTTCTCGGTCAGCAGCCGGGCCGCCAGCTCGTCCGACCAGGGTGAGCGGTCCCCGTACAGCACCCGCCGGCGGGGCCACTCGCGCAGCAGGAAGCCCGTCCACGTCAGCCCGAACCCGATCCGCACCACCGCCGCCTGGTACGGGAAGGCGGCCCGGGTGGTGAACAGCTCGAAGGCCCGCGCGAACCGGCCCGGCGGGGGAGCGGCGGGTGGTGTCCCGGGCTGCCGGGGGGTACCGGGCGGAAGCGGCGGGCACTCCTGCTGAGCACCGGTCACAGCAGCCCCCGGTAGTCGTCCTCGTCCACCGGCCACCAGGCCAGCTCCCGGTAGGAGGTCCCGGTGGGGACCTCCTCCCCGCTCCAGGCGGGCGGCGCGATGGTCGCCGCCCCCACCCGGAGCTGGATCTGCAGGATCCGCTCGCCCCCGGCCGTCCGCCCGAAGCGCTGCAGCGCGACCCGCTTGAGGTACTCCTCGGCCGCCTTGCCGCGCTCGCCGCCCACCGTGCCGCCCTCGGCGGAGTGCGTGGAGTCGTAGAGGTCCCAGGCCCGGCGCAGCAGGTTCTGGTCCGCATGGCTGGGAGCCGGGTTGTGCCGTATCGCCGCGATGTCCTGCGCGGTCAGGCCGACCCAGTCCCGGGTGCGTGTCCGGCCGGTGTCGGAGATGGTCTGCACCCGGGCGTCCACGGTGACGTTCCGCTGCAGCGGGTTCGGCGCGAACAGCTTCCAGTTCTGCTCGAACTCCGGGTACACGATGCCGTTCAGCTGCGCCCGGTAGCGCTGCGACAGCGCGTTGGGCGGCGCCGACTGCAGGAACAGCGCCCCCAGGAAGACCGCGCTGCCGCCGATCAGGAACGCCGCCGCGCAGCAGAGCACCGCCAGTGCCGGCAGCGACCAGCCACGCCCCGACTCAGCCATGCACGCCCCCCAGCGGCGCGAGGTACCACGCGCCCGGCCCACCACCGCGGATCCCGGTCCCACCGCGAGCAGGTTGCACTATCTCAGGGCCCGGCCGAACCGCGCGACGGGGGCACCCGTCCCCCAGGCCGGGGCCGGGGCCGGGGCCGGGGCCGGGGCCGGGGCCGGGACCGGGGCCGGGACCCGGTACGGATCAGAGCACGAACGGGTCCCGCCCGTTCGCGCTCACCATCGGACGCCCGGCCGCCTCCCAGGCGAACATCCCGCCGTCCACGTTCACCGCGTCCCGGCCCTGCGCCACCAGGTACTGCACCACCTGCGCCGAACGGCCGCCGACCCGGCAGAGCACGTACAGCCGCCGGTCCGGCTCGGGCAACTCGCCGATCCGGGCGATCACCTCGCCGATCGGGATGTGCAGCGCACCGTCCACATGGCCGGCGTCCCACTCGTCCTGCTCACGCACGTCGAGCAGCAGCGCGTCGGCGGGCACCGAGGCGGCGTCCGTGCTGGGGAGCTGGGTGAACATCGTCGGATTCTCCTGAGGGTCTCGGTGGTCTCCACCATTGTCCGGTACCGCACGGCCACGGGAGGCGCCGTCCGGTACGGGGGCGAGCAGCCGGTCGAGCTCGGCCTGCCGCTCGGCGGCCTTGGCCAGCAGCTGCTCGGCGAGCTCGGTCAGCAGCCCCTCCGGGTCCTGCGGCGCCAGCTGCAGCAGCTCGCCCATCGCACTGCGCTCCAGGCGGACCTGCTCGGCCGCCAGCTGCCCGATCTTCGCCTTCAGCCACTCCAGCCGCTGGCGCAGCCACTCCAGCCGGTCCGGGGCGTCGGGCTCCGGCGCGGTCTCCGGCGCGGTGGACCACTCGTCGGCCAGCTGCTCCAGCGCCTCGGTGTCACCGTGCGCGTACGCCTCGTTGACCCGGGCGATGAAGGCGGAGCGGCGCTGCTGCTCGGCCGGGTCGGTGCTCAGATCGGGATGGGCGCGCCGGGCCAGGTCGCGGTAGATCCGCTGCGCGTCCCTGCCGGGGCGGACCCGGCGCGGCGGCTCGGGCTCGGCCACCTCCGGCGGCAGATCGGCCAGCAGCGCCTCCAGGTCGGGCAGCGCCTCGACCCGGCCGCGGGCCTCGGCGGCCCGCCGGACGTCCTCCGGACTGCCGCTGCGGACCGCGACGGTCTCCGCGATCAGCGCGTCCAGCTCGTCCAGCCGGGCGTACAGCGGCCCGAGCAGCTGATGGTGGACGAGCGCGAAGTTGTCGATCTCGACCCGCAGGGTCTCGACGTCGACCTCCAGCGTCAGCCAGGCGAGCTCGGTGGCGGCCACCAGCTCCTCCAGCTGCTGCCGTTCCGGGTCGATCCACTGGACGGGGCTCTCCGCGCTCACCTGCTCGCCTTCATCCGTCACGGCCATCCGCCACGGCCGTCCACCGCGGCCGTACGGGCTGCCACCCTACCCGGGCCCCGACGACCGCAAGTGCTCCTCCGATCGGATGAACCGGAGGTACGAGCCCGGCGCACACCACAAGACACGCAACTGATACTGACGAATCTCCCCGATTCGCTATCAGTGGCGGCGCTCTCCGTGCTTCGCTGGAAGGCACACAACCAGCCGCACCGGCAGCCGGGCGGCGGGGACACGCAGCGACACGAACAGCACCGGCACCCAGCATCCGAGCACCGCCACGACAGCACACGTACACAGGAGCTCACAACGGCCGCCCTCCGCACGACGGCCAGGCGGGAGCAGACCGAATCCATGGTGGACGAGCCCAACTCCACACCGCACCCGGACGGCCCCCCGGGTGACCAGCACCCCGGGGTGGTCGCCTTACTGCGCCTCGCCTCCGTGCTGATCGGCCCGGACGGCCGGATCGCCCAGTGGAACCGGGCCGCCGAGGAGCTCTTCGGGCACCGCGCGGAGGTGGCCTGCGGCCGCACGGCCTCCGGCCTGCTCCCCGCCGTCGACCCGCGCGCCGAGACCGCGGCCGCCCGCCCGCCCGGCACCGCCCGGCGCTGCGACGCCTTCGACACCCTGGACGACCTCACCCAGTTCGAGCAGGGCGCCTGGGCCGGGTCGATGACGGTGACGGACCGCGAGGACCGCCCCCGCGACGTCCTCTGGTGGGCCTACCCGCTGACCGAACCGGGCGGGCGCAGCCTGCTCGCCCTGGCCACCGACGCCCGCCAGCTGCGCGCCTCCGGCCCCCGGATCGCGCTCGGCACCCGGCTGCTCTCCTACGCCGCCGCCCAGGGCGGCGCCCACCGGGTGTTCGCCGCCCTGGCCCCGGCCGGGGAGCGCGGCACCGACGCGCTGGCCGCCCTGCTGCCCGGCGGTTCACCCGAACGCCGCGCCCGGCTGCTCGCCCAGCTGGCCGCCGCCGGCCTGCCCGCGCTCTGGGTGGACGCCACCACCAGACTCCCGGTCCTCCCCTACGAGCCGGCCGGCTCCGGGGTGGCCCGCATCGCCGCCGGGCTGGGTCGCCGCTACCCGACAGCGCAGCAGCGGGCCGTCCAGCCCAGAGCCACCCGGCGCCCGCCGGAGGCGGGCCGCCCCGGGGGCGGGCCGGTCGCAACCGGCCTGCAACTGCTGCCCGCCGAGGGCGCCGACGGCTCGCGTAGTCTCAACACCGCCGTCCCCGGGCCGCGCGAGGCCGCCGCCTCGGCCATGGCCGCGAACGGCGACCAGAGCACCGCCGCACCCGCCGATACGGACGGCCACCGGGTCGACCGTCCGCACGGCACGTCCCCCGGCCCGTCCGGCCCGATCCCGGGAGGCTCCGCCATCGAGTCCGCCGCCAACGGCCGCACCCCCGTGCGCGACGCCGACCTCCCCCCGGGGCCGGCCGCCCCCTCCTCCGTCGAGGTGCTGACCAACAGCCAGGCCGGCGAGCAGCTGGCCCTGCTGAGCGATGTCGGCAGCAGCGTCGGCACCACCCTCGACCTGGACACCACCGCCCGCGAGCTGTGCCAGGTCCTGGTGCCCCGAGTCGCCGACTTCGCCTGTGTGGACCTGATGGACGGGCTGATCTCCGACTCCGAGCTGCCCGCCAACCGGCCGGACGACCAGACCATGCTGCGCCGGGTGGCCCGCGCCTTCAACGCCTCCTCCGGCCGCTGGGAGCACGTCCTGGACGAGGGCGCGCTGCTGGCCATGCCCCGCTCCACCCCGCCGGGTCTCGCCCTGCAGGAGAACCAGCCGGTCCTGGTCCCGGTGATCAACCCGGACGTCGCGGTGGACTACGCCGCCTCGCTCGGCGGGCCCGACCTGGTCCCGGTGGTGGTCGGTCGCTCGATGCTGGTGCTGCCGCTCTCCGCCCGGGGCACCGTGCTCGGCATCCTCAAGCTGCTGCGGCTGCCGGACCGGGCCGGCTTCGACAAGAGCGACGCGGCGACCCTGCGCGAACTGGCGGCCCGGGCCGCCCTCTCGCTGGACAACGCCCGGCTGCACCGGGCCGAGGCCAAGGTCGCCACCACGCTCCAGCGCTCGATGATCCCCACCCGCCCGCCGAAGATCCCCGGCGTGCAGATCGCCCACCGCTACATGCCCGGCGACCGGCGGGCCGAGGTCGGCGGCGACTGGTTCGACGCGATCCAGCTGCCCGGCAGCCGGGTTGCCCTGGTGGTCGGCGACGTGATGGGCCACGGCCTGCACTCGGCCGCCGCGATGGGCCGCTTCCGCACCGCGATGCAGACCCTGGCCGCCCTCGACCTGCCGCCCGGACAGCTGCTGCGCCACCTGGACAACCTGGCCCAGAAGCTCGGCGACGACCATCTGGCCACCTGCCTGTACGCGGTCTACGACCCGATCAACCGCACCTGCGAGCTGGCCAGCGCCGGCCACGTCCCCCCGGTGCTGGTGCACCCGGACGGCCGGGGCGAGCTGCTGGAGATCCCCGAGGGCGCGCCGATCGGCGTGGGCGGGGTGCCGTTCGTGGCCAAGAAGATCGACGTCAGCGACGGCTCGATGCTGGTGCTGTGCACCGACGGCCTGGTCGAGGTCCGGGGCGGGGACATAGGAGCGGGGCTCGCCGCCCTCTGCGGCAACCTGATCGACCCCAAGCAGACCCCCGAGGAGGCCTGCGACGTCGTCCTGGACCGGCTGCACTCGGAGGACCGGCAGGACGACATCGCACTGCTGGTGGCCCGCTTCGACGGGGTCGCCCCGAGCGAGGTGGCCACCTGGGAGCTGTCGGTCGGCGACGCCGAGGTGCGCCGCTCCCGCACCCTGGTCCGCGAGCAGCTCGCCGCCTGGCAGCTGACGGCGCTCGCCGACACGGCCGAACTCCTGGTCAGCGAACTGCTCACCAATGCGGTACGGGTGGCCAGGGACCACATCCAGCTCCAGCTGATCCGGGTCGACAAGCTCCTGGTCGAGGTGAGCGACGACAACCACAACCTGCCCTCGCTGGAGCCCGCCGAGTCCATGGACGAGAGCGGCCGCGGCCTCCACCTGGTCAGCAAGCTGTCCGAACGCTGGGGCACTGCCCGCAAGGCCGTCGGCAAGGTCGTCTGGTTCGAACTCGCCCTTCCGCGCCGCTGAGTACCCCGGCGGCGCGGAAGGCGGGCCGCCGGCCGGGTCCGCCGCACTGCTGTCTGTCCCCCCGGCCTATTGCCCCGGAAAAGAAGAACCGACGGTGCGCCGGTGATTCCGTGCGCCACTGCAGCAACCCCGGGCAGCGGATGAACGCGGTGTCCCAGCTCGGAAGGGGAATCACGGATCGTCCTGGAGGCGGAGAAGAAGAGGGGGCACCGCCGCTCGGCGGTGCCCCCTACTCGGGTCACGGTATTCGGTTCTGTTCAGTCGGGTGTTCGAGCGAGTCGTTCCCGTACGACCGGAGCCGCTCCGGACGGGTTCCCTCCGCCCCCCGGCGGAGGGTCACCCCTTCCCGCTCGGCTCCGCCACCGGCAGCTAGGAGTTGTCCGCCGGGACGGCGGCCTTCGCATGCCGGCGACGGAACAGGGCGGGGAGGCTCGGCACGGTGATGAAGCCCTCCGCGCGGGCGCTGGCGATACCGATGCGGGGAATCTCGCTGCTCTTCTCGAAGAGCAGATAACGCGGCTCCCAGATCGGCCGGTACTTCGCGTTCGCCCGGTAGAGGGATTCGATCTGCCACCACCGGGAGAAGAAACCGAGCACCGAACGCCACAGCCGCAGCACCGGCCCGGCACCCAGCTTCGAACCCCGCTCGAAAACGGACCGGAACATCGCGAAGTTCAGCGAGACCCGGTCGATCTCGACCTCCTTCGCCCGCTGCAGGAGTTCGATCACCATGAACTCCACCAGGCCGTTCTCGCTCTCCCGGTCCCGGCGCATCAGGTCCAGCGAGAGACCCCGCTCACCCCACGGCACGAAGCTCAGCAGCGCGCTCAGCTGGCCTTCCGCGTTGTGGCACTCCAGCATCACGCAGCGGCCGTCCCCCGGGTCGCCGAGGCGGCCGAGTGCCATCGAGAAGCCGCGCTCGGTGGCACCGTCCCGCCAGTGGTCCGCCTTCTCGACCAGCTCGGCCATCTCGGCCTCGGGAATGTCCTCGTGCCGGCGGATCCGCACCGTGTACCCGGCCCGCTTCACCCGGTTGTACGCCTGCCTGACCACCCGCATGGCCCGGCCGTCCAGCGAGAACTCGTCCAGCTCGACGATCGCCTCGTCGCCCAGCTCCAGCGCGTCCAGACCGTGCCGGGCGTAGATCACTCCGGCCTCCTCCGAGGCACCCATCACGGCCGGCGCCCAGGCGTGCTCCTTGGCCTCGGCCAGCCAGGCGTCGATCGCCCCCGGCCAGGCCTCCGGGTCCCCGATCGGATCGCCGGAGGCCAGCGACACACCGCCGACCACCCGGTACGCCACCGCGGCCTTGCCGCTCGGCG
This sequence comes from Kitasatospora sp. NPDC032150, assembly GCF_055579945.1. NCBI lineage: Bacteria > Bacillati > Actinomycetota > Actinomycetes > Kitasatosporales > Streptomycetaceae > Kitasatospora > Kitasatospora sp. NPDC032150. Next base: position 184,868 of record NZ_JBVIMH010000006.1, read on the forward strand.
AGAAGATCACCGCCTTGTCCCGGCGCAGCGCGAAGTACCCCAGCGAGTCCCGCTCGCCCTGCTTGTCCAGCAGAGCGCGCAGCCGCTGCTCGTCCTCCCCGGTCAGCAGCTCCTGCCCGCGCGGGCTGCGGAAGGCCAGGTAGACCACCAGCAGGAAGAGCACCGCGCTCATCGCGTTGATGAAGGCGTTCACCCAGGTCGGCACGTTGATCACGTCGATCACGTGGGCAGACGGCTCGACGGTGACCATCCGGGCGATCGAGTAGCCGAAGCGGTCCCAGAAGCCGGCACCCGTCACGGTGTTGGTCGTCTGGACCAGCAGCGCACCGACCCCGCCGCCCAGCGCCAGGCCGACGACCGCCGCCGCCAGCCCGGTCTTCGGGTTGGAGCGGTCCCCCTTGGAGGTGAACTCCTTCCGGCTGACCACCAGGGCCAACAGGAACAGCCCGGTGATGACCATGGAGAACCAGTTGAACGGATGCCGGACGAAGTCCTCGCCCTCTCCGGACACGGTCATCAGCAGCACGAAGACCAGGAAGGTCAGCCCGCCGACGACGGTGTTGAAGATCCAGGCGGCCCGTTTGCGCCGCCGCATCGCCACGGCCAGGAACAGCGACAGCACCGCCGAGGTCAGACCGGCGGTCGCCAGGTACGGGGTGAAATACCCACCCTCGTTGTGCGACTCCACCTGGTTGCGGAACGGTACCGCCAGCACCGCCACCAGGTTCACCAGGGCGATCAACCTCAGGTACCAGACGGTCGCCATGGCGGCCCTCGGCCGCCAGCGCGCCAGCAGGCTCGCCAGAGCGCCGGAGCGCGAACCGGGAACGGCGGACGACTCCGGCTTCACAGTGGAGGACACGGCTCAATTCCAAACGATCAGTTGTGGGGGCGCATCCGCACCGCGCCCACGGCACGAGCCGGGCCATTACGGCCGCGTTCTGATCGGCCCGTTCCGGGAGGGGGGCGCCGCAATCCATGGTTGCTCACCGAAGATGAGAATGACGTGAACCAGGTAGCCGATTCAGGCCCCCGCCGATCGGCGGGGGTGCTTTCCCGCCGATCCGGGCGTCACCCGCTCCCACCTGCCCCTAGGCTCGGACCCGGCAGACCGCCTTCGCCGTCCCCGGCGACCCGCCCCACCCGAGGAGAAGAAGACCATGACGCCGATCCGCGTACTCATCGTGGACGACGAGATCCTGGTCCGCTCCGGCCTCGGCCTGATCGTCGGATCCGCCCCGGACCTGGAGGTCGTCGGCGACTGCTCCGGGAGCCAGGCCGAGGACCGGGTCACCGTGCTGCGCCCGCACGTCGTCCTGCTGGACATCCGGATGCCCGACCTGGACGGCATCTCGGTGCTCCGCCGGCTGCGCGCACTGCCCAACCCCCCGGCCGTGGCCATGCTCACCACCTTCGACACCGACGAGTACATCGGCACCGCACTGCGCGGCGGCGCGGCCGGCTTCCTGCTCAAGGACACCGCCCCCGAGCAGTTGGTGCACGCCGTCCGGATACTCGCGGCCGGCGGCAGCGTGCTCTCCCCGACCGTCACCCGGACCGTGATCAGCGGCTACGTCGAGGGCGGCGGCCCGGACGCCGAGGCGACCGCGCTCACCCGCGGCCTGACCGGCCGCGAGCTGGACGTGCTGGCCCTGCTCGGCGAGGGGCTGTCCAACGCCGAGATCGCCGACCGGCTCTTCCTCGGCACCGGCACCGTCAAGGACCACATCAGCGCCATCCTCGGCAAGCTGGGCGCCGCCAACCGGGTCCAGGCCGCCGTCGTCGCCAACCGGGCCGGCCTGGTCCGCAACCCCGAGCAGAACGGCGAATGACCCCCGACACCGCCCCGGCCGAAGACCATCCGCCGTCCGCGACATCCCGCCGCACCCGGCCGGGCTGGCTCACCGCGCCCTGGCTGATGCTGCTGCTGCCCGTCCTCGCTTCCACCGTGGACTCCGTCCTGGTCACCCTGGACACCCCGTGGTGGCAGCGCGCCCTGGCCGCGCTGGCCACCCTGGCACTGCTGCTGCGCCGCCGCTACCCGGTGCTGGTGCTGCTGCTCACCCTGCCCGCGAGCTTCGTCACCTTCATCTGGATCGCCCAGATCACCGCCGTCTACTCGGTGGCCTCCCGGCGGCCCCGGCCGTGGGTCGCCGCAGTCTGCGCCTGCGCCTTCGCCCTGTCCGAGTTCTTCCACTGGCCGCTCACCGACCACCCGTTCGCCTTCGACCGGGACAACGCGCTCTACGCCATCCAGTGCGCGATGCTCGGCGCCGCGCCCACCGCGCTCGGCCTGCTCGCCCGCACCCGGCGCGAGCTGGCCCTCCGGCTGGACGAGCTGACCGAAGGCCAGCAGCGCGAGAGCCGGCTGCTGGCCGAGCGGGTGCTGGCCACCGAACGGGCCCGGCTGGCCCGCGAGATGCACGACGTGGTCTCCCACCAGGTCAGCCTGATCAGCATCCAGGCCGGAGCCCTCCAGGTGAGCACCGCGGACCCCGCGGCCAGAACCGCCGCGCTCACCATCAGGGAGCTGTCCGTGCGCACCCTGGTGGAGCTGCGCCAGATGGTGGGCGTGCTGCGCGCCGCCGGCGTGCGGCAGGAGGAGCCGCTCGTCCCGCAGCCCAGGCTCGCGGACCTGCCCCGGCTGATCGAGGGCAGCGGGCTGTCCGTGAGCAGTGAGCTCAGCCCCGGCGACCGGCCCTGGCCCGAGGCGGTCGAGCGGGCCGCCTACCGCACCGTCCAGGAGGCTCTCACCAACATCACCAAGCACGCCCCCGGCGCCCCGGTCGCGGTCCGCCTCGCCTCCAAGGGCACCCGGCTGCTGGTGGAGGTCCACAACGAGCGCCCGCCGCTGCGGCGGGGCACCGGTCCCGGCCCGCTCCCCGGCGGGGGCCACGGCCTGGTCGGCCTGCGCGAGCGCGCCCAGTTGCTCGGCGGCTCCTTCAGCGCCGCCGCCACCCCCGACGGCGGCTTCACCGTCCAGGCGGAACTCCCCGCCGTGGGCGAGTAGCCGGCCCGGCACCGGAGCACCGGGAATTCCCGGGAGAACCCCGGTGCTCCGAAATCACCACCGGGCCCGTGAATCAACAAACCCGTGAATCAACAAAAAAGCCCCGCAGATCCGAAGATCTGCGGGGCTTCGCTGTGCGCGAGGGGGGAGTTGAACCCCCACGCCCTTTCGGGCACTGGAACCTGAATCCAGCGCGTCTGCCTATTCCGCCACCCGCGCATGGGTGTTGCCGTTGGAGTGTTTCCGCTCTTCCGACCCGCCGAGAAGTTTACCTTATCTCTGCTGGTCTTCCGTTCGGCTCCCTTGCGGGCGCCCCTTCCGACGTGGAAAACATTAGCACGACCTGCGGGCCGCCTACGAATCCGTTCCCCCGGCCCCGCAACCGGAGGCGGCCCCGGTACCCCCGGACGGAGTCCCGGCCCGATCCGCCAGGGGTGAGCGGGCCCGTGTCCGGGTAGCCCTGGCTTGCCACTCCCGAACACCGTCCCGAGCGCCCCGCCGAAGCGGCCGTCACCGCCCCGCGCAGGGGTCCGTGGCGGCCACCACATCCCCGGGGAACCGTACGAACGGGCCGGGCGTGGATACGATCAGTACGGAAGTACCGCAAGTAGGCCGAGCAGCGGGCCCGACCGAAGCCCTTGGAAGGGGGTGCCCCATGGGAGTCCTGAAGAAGTTCGAGCAGCGGCTCGAGGGTCTTGTGAACGGCACCTTCGCCAAGGTGTTCAAATCCGAGGTCCAACCGGTGGAGATCGCCGGGGCGCTGCAGCGCGAGTGCGACAACAACGCCACCATCTGGAACCGGGACCGCACCGTGGTCCCGAACGACTTCATCGTCGAGCTCAGTCCGCACGACCACGAGCGGCTCAGCCCGTACTCGAGCCAGCTCGGCACCGAGCTGGCCGGCATGGTGCGCGAGTACGCCGACGCGCAGCGCTACAGCTTCATGGGCCCGCTCCAGGTCACCCTGGAGAAGGCGGACGACCTCGACACCGGCCTCTACCGGGTGCGCAGCCGCACCCTCGCCTCCGAGGAGCCCCCGCAGGCCGTCCCGCCGCCGGCCCAGGCCGGCTACGGACGCCAGCCCACCCCGCCCGCGCCCGGCGCGCCGTGGCAGCAGGAGGGCGCGGGCGCGTACGGCGCGCCGCCGCCGCCCGCCTCGCCCCCGGCGATGCCCCCGATGCCGTCGGCGCCCCCCACCGTGCCGCCCGCCGCGGGCGGCAACGTCCGCCCGTTCCCCGGCTCGGGCGGTGGCGCGTCCACCACCCGCCGCTGGATCGAGGTCAACGGCGCCCGGCACCAAGTGACCGGCAACGGCGTGGTGCTCGGCCGTTCCACCGAGGCGGACGTCCGGATCGACGACCCCGGTGTCTCCCGCAAGCACGCGGAGATCCGTCCCGGCACGCCCGCCATGGTGCTCGACCTGGGGTCCACCAACGGCATCGTGGTGGACGGACAGCACACCCAGCGCGCTACGCTCCGCGACGGCTCCAGGATCGTCCTGGGGAGCACCACCATCGTCTACCGACAGGTCGAAGGGTAGAACGGGCCACCTATGTCAGATCTGACCCTGACGGTCATGCGGCTTGGATTCCTCGCCGTGCTGTGGCTGTTCGTCATCGTCGCGGTGCAAGTGATCCGCAGCGACCTGTTCGGCACCAAGGTGAACCCGCGGTCCTCGCGGCGTCCCACCGGGGCGCCGACCCAGAGCGCCTCCGGCGCGGCCCGGCCCGCCGGGCCGCCGCAGACCGCCGCGACCCAGTCCAGGCCGCGCCGCGGCGCGCCGACCCAGCTGGTCGTGGTGCAGGGCTCGCTGGCCGGCACCACCGTGGCCCTGCAGGGCCAGACCATCACGCTCGGCCGGGCGCACGACTCCACGATCGTGCTGGACGACGACTACGCGTCCTCCAGGCATGCCAGGATCTACCCGGATCAGACTGGGCAGTGGACGGTCGAGGATCTAGGCTCCACCAACGGCACCTATCTGGACCGGCAGCGGCTCACGACGCCCACCCCGCTCCAGCCGGGCATGCCGATCCGTATCGGCAGGACCGTCATCGAACTGCGGAAGTAGTAGCGCATGAGGGACAGCATCCCGTTCACGCCCGGCCGGGCACGCGGCTGCCACGCTGCCGCCCTGGTGCGCGCCGACGCCCTGAAGGGGGTCCCGTTCCGCATGAGCGAGCACATCGTGTCCAGGTCCGGCGGGAACACCGCCGAGCGAAGCGAGGCGGGGGCATGAGCTTGGTGCTGCGTTTCGCGGCCGGGTCCCACAAGGGTCTGATCCGGGAGGGCAACGAGGACTCCGGCTACGCCGGGCCGCGGCTGCTGGCCGTCGCCGACGGCATGGGCGGCGCGGCGGCCGGCGAGGTCGCCTCCTCCGAGGTGCTCGGTTCGATCGTCCGGCTGGACGAGGACATCCCGGGCGCCGACCTGCTCACCCTGCTCAAGGACGCGGTCCAGGGCGCCAACGACCGACTGCGCCAGATGGTCGAGGAGGACCCGCAGCTCGAGGGCATGGGCTGCACCCTCACCGCGATGCTCTGGACCGGCCAGCGGATGGGCCTGGTCCACATCGGCGACTCCCGCGCCTACCTGCTGCGCGACGGCGCCCTGAGCCAGATCACCCAGGACCACACCTGGGTGCAGCGCCTGGTGGACGAGGGTCGGATCACCCCGGAGGAGGCCGAGACCCACCCGCAGCGCTCCCTGCTGATGCGCGCGCTGGACGGCCGCGGCCAGGTCGAGCCCGACCTGTCGATCCGCGACGTACGGGCCGGCGACCGCTACCTGATCTGCTCGGACGGCCTCTCCGGGCCGGTCAGCCACCAGACCCTGGAGGAGACGCTCGGGAGCTTCTACGCCCCGCAGCAGACCGTCCAGGAGCTGATCCAGCTGGCGCTGCGCGGCGGCGGCCCCGACAACATCACCTGCATCGTCGCGGACGTGATCGACGTCGGCGCCACCGACACCCTCAGCGGCCAGCTCGCCGACATCCCGGTGGTGGTCGGCGCGGTCGCCGACGCCCCGCCGTCCAGCGCGCACGACCAGGCCATCCTGAACACCCCGGCCGGCCGCGCCGCCGGTCTCGGCCGCCCGCCGCAGGGCCCGCAGGGCGCCTTCGGCCCGGCCAGCGGCTACGAGCAGCCGGGCTTCGGCCCGGCCGAGGGCTACGGCGACGGTTACGGCTACCCCGAGGGCGAACCCCAGGGGGCCGGCTACGACGGGACGTACGACGCGTACGGCACCCCGGAGCCGCAGCAGCCGTACCAGGACGACGACTACGAGGACGACGAGGACACCCCGCGCCGCAAGGGCCGCGGACTGAAGGTCTCGCTCGCCGTGGCCCTGGCACTCGGGCTGATCGGCGGGGCCGGCTGGTTCGGCTGGCAGTGGACCCAGGACCAGTACTACGTCGGTACCGACGGCGACCACGTGGCCGTCTACCGCGGCCTCAACCAGAACCTGGCCGGAATCAACCTCTCGTCGGTGTACGAACGCCACGACGACATCGAACTCAAGTTCCTGCCGGCCTACCAGCGCACCCAGGTGAGCAACACCATCCAGGCCAAGAGCCTGGACGACGCCCACGACCAGGTGAAGCACCTCGCCGCCCAGGCCGAGATCTGCAAGAAGATCTCCGAAGGGGCGAAGCCCTCCGCCCAGCCGCCGGCCGCCACCCCGAGCGCGAGCCCCAGCCCCGCGGCCGCCGGCAGCGCCATCGGGACCCAGAGCAGCCCGGCCCCCGCGCAGGACGCCGCCCACCCGGCCGGCAGCCCCGGCGCCGCGCCGACCCTCAGCGAGCAGGAACAGCAGCTGGCCAACTCCTGCGCGACCCAGTGACCCCGGCCCCCGCACGGGCCCACTCAGCCGTCAGGGGGCGGTTACCACGTGAGCACCTTTGACCTGAGCAGCAGCCATAGCGGCGGTCGGCGCGGAGCCGACCGCCCCAGCGCCCGCTCCGGCATGCGCCCCGGGCGCCGTGCCAACACCACCATCACGCCACAGGGCGCGCCCAACCGGCGCAACACCGAACTGGCCCTGCTGGCCTTCGCGGTCCTGGTGCCGATCTTCGCCTACGCCAACGTCGGCCTCGCCATGGACAACCGGCTCCCCACCGGCATGCTGGCGTACGGCGTCGGGATGGGGGCGCTCGCGCTGGTCGCACACCTGGCGATGCGCCGCTTCGCGCCGTACGCCGACCCCCTGCTGCTGCCGCTGGGCACCCTGCTCAACGGGCTCGGCCTGGTGATGATCTGGCGCCTCGACAAGGCCGGCAAGCTGCTGCGCGGCAACTTCCCCGCCGCGGCCAACCAGCTGATGTGGTCCGCTCTCGGCGTCGCCCTGTTCATCGGCGTGATCGTGGTGCTCAAGGACCACCGGATCCTGCAGCGCTACACCTACATCTCGATGGCCGTCGCCCTGGTGCTGCTCGCCGCGCCCGCCTTCTTCCCCTCCCGCGCCGAGGACTTCGGCGCCAAGATCTGGATCCGCATCGGCAGCTTCTCGATCCAGCCCGGCGAGTTCGCCAAGATCATCCTCACCGTGTTCTTCGCCGGCTACCTGATGGTCAAGCGCGACGCCCTCGCCCTGGCCAGCCGCCGCTTCATGGGCCTGTACCTGCCACGCGGACGCGACCTCGGCCCGATCATCGTGGTCTGGCTGCTCTCCATCCTGATCCTGGTCTTCGAGACCGACCTCGGCACCTCCTTCCTGTTCTTCGGCCTCTTCGTGGTGATGCTCTACGTCGCCACCGAACGCACCAGCTGGATCGTGGTCGGCCTGCTGCTCTCCTTCGGCGGCGCCGCCCTGGTCGCCACCTCCGAACCACATGTGAAGACCCGCATCGACGCCTGGCTCGACCCGATGGCGGCCTTCTCGCCGCACCCCCCGCCGGGCTCCACCGAGCAGATCGGCCAGACCCTGATGGCCTTCGGCTCCGGCGGCGTCACCGGCACCGGCCTCGGCCAGGGCCGCTCCTGGCTGATCCAGTTCGCCGCCAAGAGCGACTTCATCCTCGGATCCTTCGGCGAGGAACTCGGCCTCACCGGCATGATGGCGCTCTTCCTGCTCTACGCCCTGGTCGTCCAGCGCGGCCTGCGCACCGCCGTCGCCGCCCGCGACCCGTTCGGCAAACTGCTCGCCGTCGGCCTCTCCTCGGCGTTCGCACTCCAGGTGTTCGTGGTCGCCGGCGGCGTCACCGGACTGATCCCGCTCACCGGTATGACCATGCCGTTCCTCGCCCAGGGCGGGTCCTCGGTGGTCGCCAACTGGGCCCTGCTCGCCCTGCTGCTGAAGATAAGCGACAGCGCCCGGCGACCCTCGGCGGAACCGACCCAGGCCGCGCAGTCGTGAATACCCCCACAGCGGACGTAAAGAAAGATGCGGTTGAATCAATCCCAGTGACCGCACGAAGGAGGCGAGGAGCCCAGTGAACAAGCCCATCCGACGGGTCTCGGTCTTCTGTCTGGTCCTGATCCTCGCCCTGATGGTCCGCACCAACTGGGTCCAGGGCGTCCAGGCCGACGCCTGGGCGAGCAACAGCCACAACGACCGCAACAAGTACGACCGCTACGCCTACCCGCGCGGCAACATCATCGTGGCCGGGCAGCCCGTCACCAAGTCCGACTTCGTCAACGGCCTGCGCTACAAGTACAAGCGCGCCTGGATCGACGGTCCGCTGTACGCCCCGGTCACCGGCTACTCCTCCCAGGCCTACGACAGCAGCCAGCTGGAGAAGCTGGAGGACGGCATCCTGGCCGGCACCGACTCCCGCCTGTTCTTCCGCAACACCCTCGACATGCTCACGGGCAAGCAGAAGCAGGGCGGCGACGTGGTCACCACGATCAACCCCAAGGCGCAGAAGGCCGCCTTCGACGGCCTGGGCAACAAGAAGGGCGCCGCCGTCGCCCTGGACCCGAAGACCGGCGCGATCCTCGCCCTGGTCTCCACCCCCTCGTACGACCCGTCCACCTTCGCCGGCGGCGACCCCGCCACCGACGGCAAGGCCTGGACCGCGCTCCAGAGCGACCCGAACAAGCCGATGCTCAACCGGGCGCTGAAGGAGACCTATCCGCCCGGCTCGACCTTCAAGCTGGTGACGGCCACCGCCGCGTTCGAGAACGGCATGTTCCAGGGGCCCGACGACAAGACCGACACCCCGAAGCCGTACATCCTGCCCGGCACCAAGACCGAGCTGAAGAACGACAGCGAAGACGAGCCCTGCGAGGGCGCCACCCTGCGCGACGCGATGGCGGTCTCCTGCAACACCGTCTACGGCAAGATCGGCGCCGATCTGGGCCGGGACAAGCTGCGGGCCCAGGCCGAGAAGTTCGGCTTCAACAACGACAAGATCGACATCCCGATCCGGGCCACCGCCAGCTACTACCCCAAGAGCTCCACCCCCGACGGCACCGCGATGGACGCCATCGGCCAGCACGACACCCGCGCCACCCCGCTGCAGATGGCCATGGTCGCCTCCGCGATCGCCAACAACGGCACCCTGATGCAGCCCTACCTGGTCAGCGAGGAGCGCTCGGCCAACCTCACCGCCGTCTCCACGCACTCCGAGCACCAGTTCAGCCAGCCGATGAAGCCCGAGACCGCGCAGAAGCTGCAGCAGCTGATGGAGAGCGTGGTCAAGGACGGCACCGGCAAGAAGGCCCAGATCGACGGCGTCACGGTCGGCGGCAAGACCGGCACCGCCCAGCACGGCCAGGACAACTCCGGCCTGCCGTTCGCCTGGTTCGTCTCCTACGCCAAGGCCTCCGACGGCCAGCAGGTCGCGGTCGCCGTGGTGGTCGAGGACGGCGCCGCCTCCAGCAACGAGATCAGCGGCGGCAGCATCGCCGCACCCATCGCCAAGTCGGTGATGGAGGCCGCTCTCAACAAGTAGGACCCGAAGAGTGGCCGCTGTACGGGTGGCAGTCTTGTCACAATGGGACGCGGCCGGTCGATACCGGTCTGGTCTCAGCCGGCCGCCTGTCCCGGCAGGTTCCGGCAGGACCGGTAGCGTATCCGCAGCAGCGGGTGTGCCCGCCGCTCGCCCACGTCGTCGCAGAACCATCACGACGGCGGACAGCGTCCAAGAGAGCGTGCGCGGACACCTACGTCACATCCTCACCACCTAGGTGAGGGAGAGGGTCGGAACTATGGAAGAGCCTCGTCGCCTCGGCGGCAGGTACGAGCTCGGCGGCGTCCTCGGGCGCGGCGGCATGGCCGAGGTGTACCTCGCCCATGACACCCGACTCGGCCGCTCCGTCGCTGTGAAGACGCTCCGGGCCGACATGGCCAGGGATCCGTCGTTCCAGGCCCGCTTCCGCCGCGAAGCCCAGTCCGCGGCGTCCCTGAACCACCCCGCCATCGTCGCCGTCTACGACACCGGCGAGGACTACATCGACGGCATCTCCATCCCGTACATCGTGATGGAGTACGTCGAGGGGTCCACCCTGCGCGAACTGCTGCACTCCGGCCGCCGCCTGCTGCCCGAGCGCGCCCTGGAGATGACCATCGGCATCCTCCAGGCCCTGGAGTACTCCCACCGGGCCGGCATCGTCCACCGCGACATCAAGCCCGCCAACGTCATGCTCACCCGCCAGGGCAACGTCAAGGTCATGGACTTCGGCATCGCCCGCGCCATGGGTGACGCCGGCATGACGATGACCCAGACCTCCGCCGTCATCGGCACCGCCCAGTACCTCTCCCCCGAGCAGGCCAAGGGCGAGACCGTCGACGCCCGGTCCGACCTCTACTCCACCGGCTGCCTGCTCTACGAGCTGCTCACCGTGCGCCCGCCGTTCATCGGCGACTCGCCGGTCGCCGTGGCCTACCAGCACGTCCGCGAGGAGGCCATGCCGCCGTCCTCGTACGACCCCGAGGTCCGCCCCGAGATCGACGCGATCGTGCTCAAGGCCCTCGCCAAGGAGCGCGACTACCGCTACCAGAGCGCCGACGAGATGCGCGACGACATCGAGCGCTTCCTCGACGGCCTCCCGGTCGCCGCCGCCCAGCAGGCCGCCGCCTTCGGCATGGGCGCCCCCGGCTACGGCTACGACCAGCAGGGCTTCCAGGCCCAGCACGACCCGTACGGCCAGACCAACCTGCTCCCGCAGCAGGGCGGCTCCGGACCGACCACCATGATGGCCCCGGTCGGCGGGCAGCAGTCCGGCTACGGCTACCAGGACGGCGACGACGGCTACGAGTCGGGCGGCCGGCGCCAGGACCAGTCGAAGAAGGGCAGCACCTCCTGGATCATCCTGGGGATCGCGGCCGTACTGGTGCTGGTCGGCGCCTACTTCGTGCTCGACGCCATGACCCAGTCGAACAACACCTCGGGCTCCAAGGTCGCCGCGCCCAACCTGGTCGGCAAGTCACTGAAGGACGCCCAGGCCGCCGCGGCCGCGGCGAACCCCAAGCTCCAGGTGACCGCGGCCGACGCCGTGGCCTGCCCGGACAACAACATCCAGAAGGACCAGGTCTGCACCCAGGACCCGGCCGCCGGCACCCAGGTCGACGTGAACACCCCGATCAAGGTGCACCTCTCCAGCGGCCCGGCCGCCGTCCCCGTCCCGGACGTCACCGGCAAGTCCCAGGACGACGCCAAGGCCGCCCTGCAAAAGGCGGGCTTCACGGTCGGCAACGTGACCTACAAGAACGACGACAGCGTCGCCCAGGACAAGGTCATCTCCCAGTCGGTCACCGGCAACGCCGCTCCGAACACCTCGGTGGACCTGGTCGTCTCCCAGGGCAAGCAGCCGACCAACGTCCCCAGCGTGATCGGCCAGCAGGTCGACGCGGCCCGGCAGGCCCTGGAGAGCGCCGGCTTCACGGTCGCCATCAAGAACGCACCGGCCCCCGACCCCTCCAAGGTCAACATCGTCTCGGACCAGGACCCTCCGGGTAACAGCAAGGCGGCCCAGGGTGCCAGGGTCACCCTGACCGTCTACAAGACCCCGGACAAGGTGCCCGTCCCAATCCTGGTGGGCAAGACCTACAAGGCGGCCTTCGACGCCCTCCAGAAGGCGGGCCTGGTCCCGCAGGTGGTCATGGGCCCGGTGGACGAGAACGCCATCGTGATGAACGCCAACCCGGCGACCGGGCAGGTCGACCCGGGCACCACCGTCCAGCTCTGGACCAGGCCGGGTGACCCCCGGGGCAACAACAGCCCCACCCCGCCGGGGCAGGGCCAGACCCACTGATCACCGCACGCACACCGAAGGGGGCCGCAACCGCGGCCCCCTTCGCGTTGCCCCGCTACCGCCTGCCCGGGCCCGGCCCCGGGTGCCGCCGCCTGCCAGGCCCGGGGGCGCCGCTCAGGGCGCACAGCATGTCCATCCGGCCGCCCAGGGTGCGCACCTCGCCCACCGTGTCCGCGAGCCGGACGCTCATCGCGGCCACCAGCGCCTGCTCCGTCTCCAGCCGGCGGACCAGGCGTGCGTAAGCCCCGCGCAACTCGGCCAGCTCCGCCCGCGCCCCCGCCGCCGCCCGCTCGGCGATCTCCGCGACCAGCGCCTCCGGCCAGGTGGCCGGGGCCTCGGCCAGGTCGAGCAGCTGCCGGCGGACCCGCCGCGCCACCTCGCTGTCCCGCAGCAGCATCGCCACGTTCAGCACCGCCCGGCGGGGGAAGACCAGCAGGCCGCGGCCCGGGGATTTTCTAGGGGTCATATTGACCCCTAGAAAATCCTGCAGGTCAGCACCCTTCAGCAGCGCCATGCCGCTGTCCGTCAACTCCTCACGGTGGCGGCGGACCAGGGTCCGGACGGCCTCCTCGTCCACCTCGAAGTAGGCGGCCACCATGGACCGCGTCACATGCACCCCGTCCGGAAGCAACCGCAGCGCCCGGACCTTGTCCAGCACCTCGGTGCGCTCCACCAGGCTGCCGCGCATGGTGCGGGATTCGAGAAGTACGGCTTCGTGGTTCATCGGCGCTCGCCTCAACCCGTCGTCAGGCACCTGTTCTGCCGAACTTCCAACGACCTCGGTTGACGCCGCGTCACCTCTGCGGAGGAGCGCGCCGAGGCGCGCACCCCGCGCGCACCCCTGCCACACGCCTCAGCGAAGCTCCGGTGGCGGGGTCCGCCCCGCGTCCACCTGATCCACCCTCACCAGACTTCCCCAGACCGCCATCCGGTACGTGGAGGTGTACACCGGGGTGCAGGTGGTCAGCGTGATGTACCGGCCGGGAGCGGTGTAGCCGGAGCCGGCCGGGACGGGGGCGATGACGCCCGTGTCGTACTTCGAGGTCTGCGGCAGCGTGCCGTCGACCCGGTAGACGTACCAGCGGTCCCTGGTCTCGACCACGATCGGGTCGCCCTCGGCGAGCCGGTCGAGGTCGTGGAACTTGGCGCCGTGGCCGTCCCGGTGGGCGGCGAGGGCGAAGTTCCCCTGCTCCTCCCAGGGCATCGCGGCCCGGTACGGCTCCTCGTAGACCCCGGCCACGCCCTCGTCGAGCACCTCGCTGCCGGTGCCCATCCGGATCAGCACCTGGTAGTCCCGGCCGAGCGCGGGCAGGTGCAGGAAGCCCACCCCGTCCCCGGCCCGGTACAGCGGGGGAGGCGCCTGCGCCGAGGTGCTGGGCACCGGCGGGGCGGACCAACTGCCGCGCAGCCGCTGCGCCTGCATCCCGGCCCGCCGGTCGGCGACCACGTCCGTCCACCACAGCGAGTACCCGACGAACAGCGCCAGCACCAGACCGACGGTGATCAGCAGCTCTCCGGCCACGCCCGCCACCGCGCCCACCTGACGGCGCCACCCGCGCCGCCGGGTGGCCCGTGAAGGTCCACAGGGCCCCGAGGGGCCTGGGGGTCCTGGGGGTCCTGAGGGGCCTGAGGGTCCTGAGGGTCCTGGGGGTCCTGAGGGTCCTGGGGGTCCTGGGGGTCCTGAGGGGCCTGAGGGTCCGTCCAGCACGATGTCCACGCCGCCTCGCCCCTCGGGTACGGGTGCCTAGCCGCCGGTCAGCGCAGGAGGCTGCCCCTGGCTCCGCGGCCGTTCCTCGACCATCTTGCCAAAGACGATCAGCCTTCCCCGGGCACTGAACTCGGGTGTGCACGTCGTCATGGTGAGGTAACGACCCGGTTGGGTGAACGGCGACCCCTTCGGCACCGGCTGGAGCACCGAGACGTCGGACGGCGGCGTCTCCGGGATGCCGCCCGCCACCTCGTACGTGTAGAACGAGGTCGCGGTCTCCACCACGATCTTGTCCCCCGGCACCAGCTGCCCGATCTTCCGGAACGGCTGGCCGTGCGTGGTCCGGTGCGCCGCGACCGCGAAGTTGCCGGTCTTGTCGGAGGGCATCGCGGTGCCGACGTAGTGCCCGACCAGGCCCTTGTCCAGCACCTGCTGCTTCCCGGTGCCCTCGGCGATCGGGTACGTGAGGCCGAGCTTGGGGATGTGGATGATCGCGAAGCCCTGGCCCGGTTCGAACGCCCCGGCGGGCTTGTCCGTACCGCCCGGGGTCGGTGCGGGCTGCGGCTTGCTCCACTGCTGTTCCAGCTTGCTGCGGGTGCCGTCGGCGGAGGCGTCCGCCTGCACGTTGGTCCACCACAGCTGGTAGGCGACGAAGAGCAGCATCACCGCGCCGAGGGTGATGAACACTTCGCCGACCAGCCGGCCGAGCACCACCCGCTTGGATTCCCTGGGCCTGGGCCTCGGCCCGCTCGGCCGGCCGACGGCCCGGCGCCGTCCGCCGCCCGAGCGGGCCGCCGTACGGCCCGTCGCGCGGCGCCGCTCCGCCCGGGAACCGGGCGCGGCGGTGTCCGGGCCGGCCGGGCCCTCCCCGGGTACCGGCCGCAGCTTCAGTGTCTGCTCAGCAGGGGGCCAGGCGGACTCCCGGGCCGGCTCGTAGACGCCCCACTCACCCGTACCCGCGTCCCGCCCCGGTCCCGCCCCGGTCTGCGCGCCCCCCTCCGGGCGCAGTGTCGTCACCCCGTCAGCTCCGGCCGATCACCGGGGCGAGCCCGGCCGAGCGGGGCACCGCCTCCGGGAAGCCGCACTCCGCCAGCCAGTTGGCGAGCATCCGGTGCCCGCCCTCGGTGAGCACCGACTCCGGGTGGAACTGCACGCCCTCGACCAGGAGATCGCGGTGCCGCAGCCCCATGATCACGCCGCTGTCGGTTCGCGCGGTGACCACCAGGTGGTCCGGAACGGTGACCGGCTCCACCGCGAGCGAGTGGTACCTGGTCGCGGTCATCGGCGAGGGCAGCCCCGCGAACACCCCGCCGTCCTCGTGCGTCACCTGCGAGACCTTGCCGTGCAGCAGCTCCGGCGCCCGGCCGACCACCGCCCCGTACGCCACCGCGATCGACTGCAGGCCCAGGCACACCCCGAAGACCGGCAGCCCGATCGACGCGCAGTGGCGCACCATCTCGATGCAGACCCCGGCCTCCTCCGGCGCCCCGGGCCCGGGGGAGAGCAGCACCCCGTCGAATCCCCGCTCGCCGTCACGGCGCACCGCGTGCTCGACCGTCACCTCGTCGTTGCGCACCACCTCGCAGGTGGCGCCCAGCTGGTACAGGTACTGGACGAGGTTGAAGACGAAGCTGTCGTAGTTGTCCACCACGAGGATCCGGGGTGAACTTCCGGCGGAGGTCATACGCGCGCTACTCCTGAAGTGCGATCCTGCCGGCCGGCAGGGGGAAGAGCGGGAGAGCGGGGCCGGTCAGCCGGCTCCGCCTTGGTCCACCGTGACGTTCCCGAAGGGCAGCAGCGGCTCGGCCCACGGGAAGACGTACTGGAACAGGACGTAGACCACCCCGAGCACGAGCAGCACCGCGAGGACCAACCGGACCAGGGTGTTCCCAGGCAGGTGCCGCCAGATCCAGCCGTACATGCCGCTCCTTCGGGTTCAGGTCGGTGTCAAGACTAGACCGCACCACCTGCCGGGCAGGCCACATCGCCGGACTTGTCCACTTCCGCGCCCCGGCGCCCGCCGACGGCCCGGGCCATTCGCCCGCTAACCGTCCGCCGAGTGCAGATCGACACTGCCCGCGTACCCCGGCAGGGTCACCCCGGTGCTCTCCTGCACCTTCCAGCCGAGCCCGTACGCGGCGACGTACTTGAGGTAGTTGCCGATCGCCGGATCGGCGTTGACCGCCGCCCGCAGCGCCTCGGTGCGGCCGACCGCCCTGATCACGTACGGCGGCGAGTAGACCCGGCCCTGCAGCAGCAGGGTGTTGCCGACGCAGCGGACCGCACTGGTGGCGATCAGCCGCTGGTCCATCACCTGGACGCCCTCCGCGCCCCCGCGCCACAGCGCGTTCACCACGGCCTGGATGTCCTGCTGGTGGATCACCAGATCGTTGACCCCCGGCTCGGGGACGCCCGGGATGCGGGCGGTGGCGTCCGGTGGGGCGTCGTTGAGCGTGACGACCAGACCCGGGCCCTTCAGCGGCTCCAGCCCGGCGGCCCCGCGCAGCGGATCGAGACGGCCCGTGTCGGACGGGCCCGCTTGCTGCTTGGCGAGGGCGTCGGCACGGTGCTGGAGATCGGTCAGCTGCGCCTGGAGCTGCTGGTTCTGGGCGCTGCGCTGGCGTATCACGTCGCTCATGCGCAGCAGCGAGTTGTCGGTGCGCAGATCGGTGCCGTGGGCGGTCTCCGCGCTGATGTAGAAGAGCAGACCGGCCAGGGCGAAAACAGTGCAGGTCAGGGCACGTCCGACAATTCGGGTGCCGGGGCGGCGAGCAGCGCCGGAACCCCGGGGAATCGTGAAATTCGGCACCGTACCCTTATCTCCCTCAGACCCGGCGAGCCACTACGCTAACGGACGCAGGTGGCATGTGCGGAGTGCCCTGTCCGGAACGTCCCCAGGTTCGTCTGGCGGAGGTCCGGACCGGTCGTTCCCCCGCACAGACCGGTCGCCACCGCCGCCCGCCCCGCTGCACCCTGCGCGGTCACAGCGCATCGACAGGAGAACCCCTCGTGCCGAAGTCTCGACTCCGCAAGAAGTCCGACTACACCCCGCCGACCACGGCCGCGGTGAAGATCAGCTCCGGACGCAGCTGGGTCGCACCGCTGATGCTGGCGCTGTTCCTGATCGGCCTGGTGTGGATCGTCACCTACTACGTGACCAGCGGCACCTGGCCCGTCCAGAGCTGGGGCAACTGGAACATCCTGGCCGGTTTCGGATTCATCGCCGCCGGCTTCGGCGTCTCCACCCAGTGGAAGTAAGTCCTGTTTGACCTGTTTCCCGCACCGCTCCGAGCCCCGGCCCGGAGCGGTGCTGCTGCCTGCGCTCGCCCCGGCCCGGACCGTCGCACCGTACGTTTATCCACACAGTTATCCACACTGGGGAAAAGTCACCCCGGCCTGTGGATAACTTCTTCTCCACACCCAGTGGAAAGCGTCCCTGCGACTCGACAAAGACACAGCTGGACGCGCGTAGAAGCGATATCCCCAGCCAGCCCTCCACACGGGCTGTGCACAGCCCCGTGCACGCTGTGGACAACGGGGCGCACCACTGCCGCGCCGCTCGCCGCTCACACCCCGAGCCGGGCCGTCTCCACCACCACGAGCAGCACGCAGAGCCCGAGCATCCCGGCCACCGTCAACCCCTGTACCAGGCCGCGGTGCGCCCGAGGGGCGTACATCAGGCCCACTCCGGTGACGGCCCCGGCCACCAGGCCGCCGACATGGGCGCGCCAGTCGATGTACGGCACCGAGAAGGTGATCACCAGGTTGAAGACCAGCAGCGCCATCAGCGGCGCCAGCGGCGTCCTGGTGACCCGGAACAGCACCGCGGTGGCTCCCAGCAGCCCGAAGATCGCCCCGGAGGCCCCCATCGAGTAGAGGCTCCCCCCGGAGACCAGGTACGCGAAGGCGTTGCCCGCCAGTCCCGAGACGGCGTACAGGCCGGTGAAGCGCAGCCGGCCCAGCGTCCGCTCCAGGTTGGGGCCGATCACCCAGAGCGAGACCATGTTCATCGCCAGGTGCAGCGGCCCGGTGTGCACGAAGGCGGCGGTCACCAGCCGGTACCACTGGTCCGGCCCGGCCGCGACGCCGTACGGCTGGAACCAGTAGGGCGGGACCAGACTGTGCAGGGAGAGCGTCTCCTTCAGCTCCGGGCGCAGGTACTCGGTCAATAGGAAGACCGCGGCGTTGATCCCGATGAGGATCTTGGTGATCAGCACGCCGTCCTGCGCGTGCACACCGCCGAAGCGGGTGCGGGCCTGCGTCCGCACGGCCTCCTGCCGGGTGCCCCGCACACAGTCCGGGCAGTGGAAGCCCACCGAGGCACTCACCATGCACTCCGGGCAGATCGCGCGCCCGCAGCGGGTGCAGGCGATGCCGGTCTCCCGCTCGGGGTGCCGATAGCAGCGGGACAGACCCGAGGCCGCCTCGGGCTGTGGTCGGGCCGACTCGTCCGGGAGCATCCGGGGTTTCCCTCCTCAAGAGCGATCCCGGCGGCACCGCCGAGAACGGGGTACCGCCGGGACCGTCAAGGCTACTGCCGGCGCACCCCGCCTCCCAGCGTTTCGGCCGGTCGGGCACCGGCGGGCGCCGTCACCGGTTGGCCCCGGGGGCGGAGGAGCACCACCGGCTCGATGCCGGCACCCGCTCGTGACCGGCCGTGACCCGCGTACGGCCCAATCCGGCGTGCCAGAGGGACAAAACCCAATGCATGATCTCAAATCAGGTGGAAATGTGCATAAAGGACGCCACCCAGGAGGAGAAGCTCGTGACCCACTCAGCTCGTGAGACGGCCGGCCGGACCAGGGACACATTGGCGCCCTATGCCACCACCGCCAAGGTGACCGCCCTGCACTACGCCGACGAGGCCAAGCACCGGCTCGGCCCCGCGCTGGAGACGCTTGGCCCCAAGGTCAGCTCGGCCGGTACCCAGGCCAGGACCCAGGCCGCACACGCCACCAAGGCCGCCCGCGCCCACTACACCAAGCACGTCGCCCCGCAGCTGGAACAGGCGTTCTCCGCGCTGCCGCCGCAGGCCCAGCAGAACGCCCTGAAGGCCGTCCACCGGGCCCAGGAGGCCGCCCTGGCCGCCCGCCATTCCGCCGGCAAGGCCGCCGACGCCGCCAGGACGAACGTCGCCCCCCGGGTCTCCGACGCCATCGACGGCGCCCGCGCCACCATCGTCCCGGCCGCCCAGGAGGCACAGCACCGCGGCGCTGCCGCCCTGGCCGCCCTGCACGGCAACGTCAGCTCCGCCGAGATCGCCGAGATCGCCGCCAGGAACGCCAGGCGCAGCGCCCGGTGCCGACGCGGCTGGACCACCGGCCTCGCCGTCGCGGGCAGCCTGGCGATCGGCGCCGGCGTGGTCGCCTGGCAGTGGTGGCGCCGCCAGAGCAGCCCGGAGTGGCTGGTCGAACCCCCCGGCAGCACCGCCGGCGCGCCGGCGGCCGAACCCCAGCTCAACGGCTCGGGCCCGCGGGAGCAGGCCACCGACCAGCCCGACGGCCAACCCACCGACCCGACGCCCAAGCCCGGCCCGACGCCCGGCGAGCCCGCCCCCGACGACCGGCCCAAGCCGCACGACCCGCGCAAACCGCACTGACCGCACCGCCCCCGCACCACCCCGACGCGGAACCCCTGCGAATCACCCGCCGACCCCGCCGGAAACACCAAACGGCCGCTGACCTGATCCCAGGTCAGCGGCCGATTCCAGGTGGAGCTTAGGAGATTCGAACTCCTGACATCTGCCTTGCAAAGGCAGCGCTCTACCAACTGAGCTAAAGCCCCGTACGGTGTGCTGCGCCTAGCCTACCCGGTCCCGCCGGAAATCTTCAGCAGGGATCCGTACCGCAGCCACACAGTGCGGGCGAGCCCCGGCCGTCGAGGTCGGGGCCCACCCACCGGAGACCGTGTCAGGCCTCCGAAAGATCATCCGTCTGGAAGATCGTCCAGTGTCTCAGCGGGCGCCGGCCGGGACCGGGTCGGTGGCCTCGGTCCACAGGTCCTGCTCGGCGCGGTCCGCCTGGACCTGACGGTAGACAAAGAATCCGCCGAGGGCGACCAGGGCGACCAGGAGAAGCTTCTTCACCGCGGGACCTCGTCCTTCTTGCTTACTTGTGGCGGACTCAGCAGGGCTCTCCCCCGGGAGAGATCGCTCGCGAGTCCTCTGGTGTACGAGCACGAACCAGCGGCCGGGGTCGCAGACCGCCTTGCGGCTGATGATACACACCGGTAACGGCTGACCGAGCGGCCCCCGCCAGGTCCAACCGCCCGATCTCCGGGCCTGATTGACGTCCCGCCCCGCCCCGGCCGGCTGATCGGCGACACACCCGTCCACGGCCCCACCCGGGCGTACCGCTCCGCCCCGCTCCCACCGGGCGCACGCGGCGATTCCGGACGGGGCCGGGTGCCGCTCACCGCCGCCGGGGCGGGCGGGCGCCGAGTCGCGCCAGGCCGCCGCGCAACTCGGCCAGGTCGCGCCGGAGTTCCCTGACGTCCTCGCCGACCTGGCACAGCCGCGCGCTCATCGCCCCCAGCAGCAACCGGTCCGCCAGCACCGTCCCCTCGCACCCGCTCAGTCGCCGTTCGAACTCCGCGGCCCGGTCGTGGAGTCGCTCGGACAGCTGCTCGACCGCCCGCGCGCAGCAGCAGCCACCCGCCGCGGGGCGGTCGGCCTCCGCGTCCAGCAGGTACCGCCGGACGCTCCTGGCGACCTCGCTGTCCCGGAGCAGCATCGCCACGTTGAGCACCGCGCGGCGGGTGTAGATCGCCGTGCCACGGCCGCTGACCTGCGTAGACTTCAAGTTGAAGTTTACGAGTTCGATCTGTTCGACTCCCCGGACGATGCTGAAGCCATTGCTCTCCAGCTCCGCGCGGTGCCGTTGGATGAGCGTGTTGATGGTCTTCTCCCCGACCTCGAAGTAGTCGGCGACCATCCGGGTCGTCACGTGCAACCCGTCGGGCAGCAGCTCCAGTGCCTTGACCTTGTCGAGCACCTCGGTGTGCCCTCTGAGGTTCCTGCGCAGGGTCCTGGACTCGAGCAGGGCGACTTCCATGGACATGGGGATGCCTCCATGGCTTGAAGTGAAGTGTGGACCGCCCGATCACCCGGGGCGCGGGGCTGGAGCATCCGCCAGCAGGAGCAGAGGTCGCGCTACGTCCACGGATCCAATGACCGGTTCTGTCGCCCGGCAATCCCCAACTTCACAGCAGTTTCGAGTCATCCCGCCCAAGTTGCCTCTGCGCATCCGGTACAACGAGCCGACGGCGCCGCGGTCACGCCCGGATGCGGAGAACGCCAGAAGGCCCGGAGTGGATATCCACTCCGGGCCTTCTGTGCCGGTGGGCCTAACAGGACTTGAACCTGTGGCCTCTTCCTTATCAGGGAAGCGCTCTAACCGTCTGAGCTATAGGCCCTTGCCGCACTGAAAGATTAGCGGACCGACGGCCGATCTCCCAAATCAGTAGCGGCAGGCATCCTGCTGAGCCACTCCTCGCGGGTCGCGGGCAGGTGGCTGAGCCCTCCGGGCGTGGTGCGGACGGCGAGCACCTGGTTGACCCCGATGCGGTTCCCCTCGAAGGCGAGGGCCGAGGCGGCCATGTACAGGCGCCAGACCCGGGCCCGGCCGCGACCGACCAGCCCGACCGCCTCGGACCAGTGCGTCTCCAGGTTGGCCACCCAGTCGCGCAGGGTGAGCGCGTAGTGCTCACGCAGCGACTCGACGTCCCGGACCTCGAAGCCGGCCTCCTCCAGCAGCGAGACGGTGCTGCCGACCGGGGCGAGCTCGCCGTCCGGGAAGACGTAGGAGGAGATGAAGGGGCTCGGCACGTACGGCACGCCGGGATGGCCCGGGCGGCGGGCGATCTGGTGGTTGAGCAGCCGGCCGCCGGGGGCGAGCAGCTCGTACAGGCCGCGCGCGTAGCGCAGGTACTGGGCGGCGCCCACGTGTTCGGCCATGCCGACGCTGGAGATGGCGTCGAACGGGCCGTCGGGGATCTCCCGGTAGTCCTGCAGGCGCACCTCGACCCGGTCGGCCAGGCCGGCCTCCGCGACCCGTGCGCGGGCCCGGTCGACCTGTTCCCTGGAGATGGAGACGCCGACCGCGCTGACGCCGTAGTTCTTCGCCGCGTGCAGCAGCAGCGAGCCCCAGCCGCAGCCGACGTCCAGCAGGCGCTTCCCGGGCCGCAGGCCGAGCTTGCGGCAGATCAGGTCGAGCTTGGCCTGCTGGGCGTCCTCCAGGCTCTTGCCCTCCGGGGTCCAGTAGGCGCAGGAGTAGACCAGCGAGGGGCCCAGCACCAGGCGGTAGAAGTCGTTGCCGACGTCGTAGTGGTGGCTGATGGCGGCGCGGTCGCGGCTGCGGCTGTGCGGCCGGCCTTTCTGGTGGGCCTCCTCCGGCGGAGGGGCGGGCTGCAGGCCGATCACCCCCGTCCGGGCGGCGACACCCAGCAGACGGCGCCCCGCGGGGCCGAACAGCTCGCGCGCGCCCAGTCGGAGCCCGTTGATCTGCGGCAGTTCGGCGAAGTGGGCGACCGCGGCCAGCACCTCGTAGATGTCGCTCTCCGGGGCGAGGTCGAGGTCTCCCGAGACATAGGCGCGGGCCAGGCCCAGCTCACCCGGCTGCCAGATCAACCGGCGCACCGCGCGCCGGTTGCGCAGCACCACCACGGGAGCCCCTGCGGGGCCCGCCACACTGCCGTCCCAGGCCCGCACCCGGAGCGGGAGCCCCACCCCCAGCAGCCCCTCCACCGCACCTACGAGTTGCGTTGCCACCTCAGCCATCGAACGCCTCCGACCAGCCGTAACCGCCCACCCTGTCGCCTGCGGGGCCCGCTCCAGGACAGGCCGCCAGCTAACCCAGGGCGGCCGTCACGGGCTCGGGCGGCACGCCGGGGTCGCCGGGGGTGTCACTCGAACGCCAGTGGGCCCTGGAGATTCCAACGGACTCCAGGGCCCACCGATTCCGGTCGGGGCAACCCGACGGAGTGTGTCCGACGGTGTGTCAGTCCTCTTCCGCCAGCGTCAGTTCGACACCGCCGGTGAAGCCCGCGGCCGTGTTGTAGACGAACGCCGCGAGGGTGGCCAGCGCGGTCATCAGGACCACGTCCACCACCGCGATCAGGAAGGTGAAGAGCATCACGCGGCCGAAGCCCACGTAGTCCATCAGGTTGAAGCCACCCGAGGTATCCGCGCCGGTGGCCTCCTTCAGCGTGCTCCCCAGGGAGTCGAAGACGCCCAGCCCGTCCAGGGTCATCCAGAGCACCGCGGTCGCCACGATGATGATCACGCCGACGGCGAGGGAGAGCAGGAAGGCCACCTTCATCACCGACCACGGGTCGACCTTGGTGAGCCGCAGCCGGGCCTTGCGCGTCCGGGCCCCGGCCGCACCCGACGAGGCGGCGGCCACCGGAGGAGTACCGGGCCGGCGCGGGGAGGGGGTGCCGGTCTTGGTGCCCCGGGGCGGGGTCGGCTGGCCCTTGCCGTACGTGGTCGGCGTCGAGAAACCGCTGGGGGAATCCGGAGCCGCTCCCGGCGCACCGCCGACCGGCGGCATCACCGAGGTGGACGCGGCCGGGGGAGTCGCCGGCGGCTGCGGCACGCCACCGATCGGCGCCCCGCCATGTGTGGCGCCCGGCAGGCCGCCCGGGGCCCCTCCCGCAGCACCTGTGGCTCCACTCACCCTGGTCCTCCCGCAGTCAACCGCCAGGCCGGCGGTCCGCCCTGGTCACTCCGTGTCCGGCCCCCGGCCACCTCGGCCGGGAACCGCTCGACCGGCGTCCGCCCAGGGTGGGCGGACGCCGGTCAGCCGGGCGTGCGATCAGGCCTGCTCGGCCGGGCCACCCGCCGTGGTTCCCTCAGTCCGGGGCGAGGTCTCCGCAGAGTCCTCGTCCTCCGAGCTCTCCTCGTCCTCGGCCTCCGCGTTGCGGGCCATGCCCACCACCGCATCGCGCTTCCCGAGGTTGATCAGTTGGACGCCCATGGTGTCACGTCCGGTTTCACGGACCTCCGAAACCCTGGTCCTGATCACACCACCCGACAGGGTGATGGCCATGATCTCGTCGGTCTCCTCGACCACCAGCGCCCCGACCAGCGAGCCGCGACCCTCGACGATCTTCGCCGCCTTGATGCCGAAGCCACCGCGTCCCTGGACACGGTACTCGTCCACCGAAGAGCGCTTCGCATAGCCGCCGTCGGTCGCCGTGAAGACGTAAGTCCCCGGACGGATGACGTTCATCGAGAGCAGCTCGTCGTCCTCACGGAACGACATGCCCTTCACACCCGAGGTCGCCCGGCTCATCGGACGCAGCGCCTCGTCGGTGGCGGTGAACCGGATCGACTGCGCCTTCTTCGAGATCAGCAGCAGGTCGTCCTCGGCGGACACCAGCTCGGCACCGATCAGCTCGTCGTCCCGGCCCTCCTCGTCGGTCCGCAGGTTGATCGCGATCAGGCCGCCGGAGCGCGGGGAGTCGTAGTCCTTCAGCGGAGACTTCTTCACCAGACCCGCCCGGGTGGCGAGGACCAGGTACGGCTTGTCCTCATAGGTGCGCACCGCCATCACCTGGGTGATGTGCTCCTCCGGCTGGAACGCCAGCAGGTTGGCCACGTGCTGGCCGCGGGCGTCCCGGCCAGCGTCGGGCAGCTCGTAGCCCTTGGCCCGGTAGACCCGGCCCTTGTTGGTGAAGAACAGGATCCAGTTGTGCGTCGTCGTCACGAAGAAGTGGTCGACGATGTCGTCCTGCTTCAGCTGCGCTCCGCGCACGCCCTTGCCGCCGCGCTTCTGCGAGCGGTACAGGTCGCTGCGGGTGCGCTTGACGTAGCCGCCACGGGTGATCGTGACGACGATGTCCTCCTCGGCGATGAGGTCCTCGATCGAGAAGTCACCGTCGGAGGGGATCAGGGTGGAGCGCCGCTCGTCGCCGTACTTCTCGACGATCGCGGTGAGCTCCTCGGAGATGATCTCGCGCTGGCGGGTGGGCGAGCCCAGGATGACCTTGTACTCGTCGATCCGGCGCTGCAGCTCGTCGTGCTCGTCGGTGATCCGCTGGCGCTCCAGGGCGGCCAGCCGGCGCAGCTGCATCTCCAGGATCGCGTTGGCCTGCAGCTCGTCGATGGAGAGCAGCCCCATCAGGCCGCTGCGGGCCGCCTCCGCGCTCTCCGAAGCCCGGATCAGCGCGATGACCTCGTCGATCACGTCCAGGGCGCGCAGCAGCGCGCGCAGGATGTGCGCCCGCTCCTCGGCCTTGCGCAGCCGGAACGTGGTCCGGCGGATGATGACCTCGACCTGGTGGTTGACCCAGTGCCGGATGAAGGCGTCCAGCGAGAGCGTGCGCGGCACGCCGTCGACCAGGGCCAGCATGTTGGCGCCGAAGTTGGTCTGCAGGTCGGTGTGCTTGTACAGGTTGTTCAGCACGACCTTGGCGACGGCGTCGCGCTTGAGCACGATCACCAGGCGCTGGCCGGTGCGGGACGAGGACTCGTCGCGGACGTCGGCGATACCGGCGATCTTGCCGTCCTTGACCAGGTCGGCGATCTTCAGCGCGAGGTTGTCCGGGTTCACCTGGTACGGCAGCTCGGTGATCACCAGGCACTGGCGGCCCTGGATCTCCTCGACCTCGACCACCGCGCGCATGGTGATCGAGCCGCGCCCGGTGCGGTACGCGTCCTCGATGCCGCGGCGGCCGACGATCAGCGCGCCGGTCGGGAAGTCGGGGCCCTTGATCCGCTCGATCAGGGCCTCCAGCAGCTCCTCGTTGGAGGCGTCCGGGTGCTCCAGCGCCCAGAGCGCGCCGGAGGCCACCTCGCGCAGGTTGTGCGGCGGGATGTTGGTGGCCATGCCGACCGCGATGCCGGTGGCACCGTTGATCAGCAGGTTGGGGATGCGCGAGGGCAGGACGGTCGGCTCCTGCGAGCGGCCGTCGTAGTTGGGCGCGAAGTCGACGGTCTCCTCGTCGATGTCGCGCATCATCTCCATGGCCAGCGGCATCATCTTGCACTCGGTGTAGCGCATGGCCGCGGCCGGGTCGTTGCCCGGGGAGCCGAAGTTGCCGTTGCCGTCCACCAGCGGCATCCGCAGCGACCACGGCTGGGCCAGGCGGACCACGGTGTCGTAGATCGAGGTGTCGCCGTGCGGGTGGTAGTTACCCATCACGTCACCGACGACGCGGGCGCACTTGTAGTAGCCCTTCTCGGGCCGGTAGCCGCCGTCGTACATCGCGTAGAGCACGCGGCGGTGCACCGGCTTGAGGCCGTCGCGGACCTCGGGCAGTGCACGGCTGACGATCACGCTCATCGCGTAGTCGAGGTACGAACGCTGCATCTCGGTTTCGAGCTCGATCGGCTCGATCCGCAGGGCGCTCTGTGCTTCGGTGCTCTCCGGCTGCTCGTCGCCGTCGGGACGGTTGTCGTCGACCACTGGTGGTCAGTTTCCTTTCACGCGTGACTGGTTCGTGGGATCCGGCTCGGGATCACACGTCCAGGAAGCGGACGTCCTTGGCGTTGCGCTGGATGAAGGACCGGCGGGCCTCCACGTCCTCGCCCATCAGGACGGAGAACAGGTCGTCGGCGCGGGCGGCGTCCTCCAGGGTGACCTGGAGCAGCAGGCGGTGCGCCGGGTCCATGGTGGTGACCCGCAGCTCCTCGGCGTTCATCTCGCCCAGACCCTTGAAGCGCTGGATCGCGTCGTCCTTGGGCAGCCGGCGTCCGGCCTCCACGCCGGCCGCGATGACCGCCTCCTTCTCCTTGTCGGAGTAGACGTACTCGAAGTCGTCCCTGCCCCACTTGATCTTGTACAGCGGGGGCATCGCCAGGTAGACGTACCCGGCCTCGACCAGCGGCCGCATGAAACGGAACAGCAGGGTCAGCAGCAGGGTGCGGATGTGCTGTCCGTCGACGTCGGCGTCCGCCATCAGGACGATCTTGTGATAGCGCAGCTTGGACTCGTCGTAGTCCTCCTGGATGCCGCAGCCGAAGGCCGAGATCAGCGCCTGGACCTCGGTGTTCTGCAGCACCTTGTCGATCCGGGCCTTCTCCACGTTCAGGATCTTGCCGCGGATCGGGAGGATCGCCTGGATGCGCGGGTCCCGGCCCTGCTTGGCGGAGCCGCCGGCGGAGTCACCCTCGACGATGAAGATCTCGCACTCGGCCGGATCCTTGGACTGGCAGTCGCTCAGCTTGCCGGGCAGCGAGGCGCTCTCCAGCAGGCCCTTGCGACGGGTCAGGTCACGGGCCTTGCGGGCGGCCACGCGGGCGGTGGCGGCCTGGATCGACTTGCGGATGATGTCCGCGGCCTCGTTGGGGTTGCGGTCCAGCCAGTCGCCGAACTGCTCGTGCACCACGCGCTGGACGAAGGTCTTGGCCTCGGTGTTGCCCAGCTTGTCCTTGGTCTGGCCCTCGAACTGCGGCTCGGCCAGCTTGACCGAGATGATCGCGGTCAGACCCTCGCGGATGTCCTCGCCGGAGAGGTTCTCGTCCTTCTCGCGGAGGAGCTTCTTGTCGCGCGCGTAGCGGTTGACCAGGCCCGTCAGCGCCGCGCGGAAGCCCTCCTCGTGGGTACCGCCGCCGTGGGTGTGGATGGTGTTGGCGAAGGAGTAGACACCCTCGGTGTACGAGGAGTTCCACTGCATCGCGATCTCGACCGAGATCGACTTGTCCTTGTCCTCCGCCTCGAAGTCGATCACCGAGGGGTGGACGGGCTCGCCCTTGCGGGAGTTGAGGTGGGCGACGAAGTCGGCGATGCCGCCGTCGTACTTGTACGTGACGGTGAGCGGCTTGCCCTCCTCGTCCACGTGCTCGGGGCGCTCGTCGGTCAGCGAGATCGACAGGCCCTTGTTGAGGAAGGCCATCTCCTGGAAGCGGCGGGAGAGCGTCTCGAAGGAGTAGACGGTGGTCTCGAAGATGTC
Source organism: Kitasatospora sp. NPDC032150 (assembly GCF_055579945.1). Classification (NCBI taxonomy): domain Bacteria; kingdom Bacillati; phylum Actinomycetota; class Actinomycetes; order Kitasatosporales; family Streptomycetaceae; genus Kitasatospora; species Kitasatospora sp. NPDC032150. The sequence goes on from NZ_JBVIMH010000006.1 coordinate 212,673, forward strand.
GCCGTCGGCCCAGAAGGTCACCGTGGTGCCGGTGCGGCCGGTCTCCGCGCCCTTGACCAGGGGGGCGGTCGGCGCGCCCATCTTGTAGTCCTGGGTCCAGATGTGGCCGTCCTTGTGGATCTCCACCGAGAGCCGGGTGGACAGCGCGTTCACCACGGAGACACCCACGCCGTGCAGACCGCCAGAGACGGCGTAGCCACCGCCGCCGAACTTGCCGCCCGCGTGCAGGACGGTGAGCACGACCTCGACGGCGGGCCTGTCCTGACCGGGGACGATGTCCACCGGGATGCCGCGGCCGTTGTCGACGACGCGGACCGCGCCGTCGGCCATGATCGTGACGTCGATGGTGTCGGCGTACCCGGCCATCGCCTCGTCGACGGAGTTGTCCACGACCTCCTGCACCAGGTGGTGCAGGCCGCGCTCACCGGTGGAGCCGATGTACATGCCGGGGCGCTTGCGGACGGCGTCGAGGCCTTCCAGCACCTGGATGTTGCTACCGGTGTACGAGCCCTCGGCTGCCTGGTCGGTGGGTTCTGGGGTCTGGCTGGAGTTGCCGGAATCGGCCACGAAGCGCCCTCTCTGGCACAGCGCGGGCCGCATCCCCGCCCACTTCCAGGCAGGCCTGCGACCACGGCGTTTCGACTCGGTTGCTGCGAGCAACAGTGTTTGGCTCTTAGTCTACCGGTACGACTGACAGAGATGGCCGTTTGGCAGCCCCTGAGGGCAGATGTGCCGCCCTGAATCCCCTCCGCACATGTCCCGATACTCGCCAGGGGGGCTCAGAGCCCTTACACGGGCCGCCAGCGGTTCCGGAGGCGGCTGCTCCGATTACTGCCCGGAGCCAAGGGACGGCCCATCGCCGAGGGCGTCGGCCGGCGGCTGTGCCACGGGGAAGCGGCCGGCCGGCCAGGGAGGGCCCCCGGGGGGCGGACGCCGGCAACCGGCCGGCACGACCGCGGGCAAGGGGGGCGAAGGCGCGGCGCTAGCCCCAGGTGTCGCCCGGTCCCCGGCTGCCGGGTGCCCGCAGCCGGCCGTAGCCGCGCTTGGGGGCGTCCGGGCCGAGCACCTTGATGACCCGGACCGTGCCATGGCCCAGCTCGTGGTTCAGCCGGGCCACCAACTGGCGCGCCAGCAGTCTCAGCTGGGTGGCCCACGCGGTGGAGTCGCACTGCACGGTGAGCACCGCCTCGGCCTCCGCGTACTGCTTGGGCACACAGTGCGCCGCGATGTCCGGGCCCACGATCTGCGGCCAACGGCCCATCACCCCGCCCACCGCCGCCGGGGCCTCCCAGCCCCGCTCGGTGATCAGCCGGTTCAGCGCCGCACCCAGCGGCACCGGGTCGCGGCCGTCCGCCCGGGCGCCGCTGCGCAGGCCGTGCCGCTTCGCCTCGCGCTTCTCCCGGACCTGCTCGCCGCGCTTGCGGGCCTGCTCCTTGGCCGCCCGCAGCGCCACCCGGGCCAGATCCACACCCGACGGTTCCGGAGACCTCGGATCCTGGTCGCTCACCGCGGCGATCCCCTTTCCCCAGGCTGTGGACAACGAAGTCCTCCAGCTTACGGGGACGCGGCAGTGATCCACGCCACCCGGGCGTTCCGGGGCAGGGGCATCCCCCGAGGCGGGGTGCGGGCGGGACCGCGTCAAGGGGGCGGCCCGGCGTGCCACGTGCGGCCCGCACCCCGAAGCCCCCGGTGGCACGGTGCGACCGGCTCTCCCGGGAACGGGCCCGCGCGGGGTACGCCCGCCGCAGCAAGGACGCCCCACCGCAGCAAGGACGCTCAGTCGAGGCGGGTGACGGTGCCGTCGGAGACGGCGTAGCGGGCGCCGGACAGCGCCTTCGGCACGTCCTCGGGGACGGCCGCGGTGACCAGGACCTGCTCGGCGTCCGCGACCAGTTCGGCCAGCCGCTCCCGGCGGCGCGCGTCCAGTTCGGCGAAGACGTCGTCCAGGATCAGTACCGGCTCACCGCCGTCGGCCTTGAGCAGCTCGTACGAGGCCAGCCGCAGCGCCAGCGCGTACGACCAGGACTCCCCGTGGCTGGCGTACCCCTTGGCGGGCAGCGGCCCGAGCTTCAGGACCAGCTCGTCGCGGTGCGGCCCGACAAGCGTCAGCCCGCGGGCCACCTCCTGCGAGCGGACCTCCGCCAGGGCCGCCAGCAGCTGCTGTTCGGCCTCCTCGCGGCTGGTCGGCAGGGCGTCGCTCTCGAAGGAGCTGCGGTACTCCAGCGTGGTCGCCCCGCCGCCCGGGGCCAGCTGCTCGTACGCCCGCGCCACCAGCGGCTGGAGCGCGGTCACCAGCTGGATCCGGAAGGCGGTCAGCTCGGCTCCGGCCCGCGCCAGGTGGCCGTCCCAGACCTCGAGGGTGGAGAGGTCGGCGCCCCGGCCACCACCGGATCGGCGGGCCGTCGCGGCGGTCTTCAGCAGGGCGTTGCGCTGCTTGAGCACCCGCTCGTAGTCCTGCCGGACACCGGCCATCCTCGGGGCCCGGGCGGTCAGCAGCTCGTCCAGGAAGCGGCGGCGCTCACCCGGGTCGCCCTTGACCAGGGCGAGGTCCTCCGGGGCGAACAGCACCGTGCGCAGCACGCCGAGGACGTCACGCGGGCGAACCTTGTCGGAGCGGTTGAGCCGGGCCCGGTTGGCCCGGCCCGGGTTGATCTCCAGCTCCACCAGGGTGGTGCGGCCGGCCTGTACGACGGAGGTCCGGACCACGGCCCGTTCGGCGCCGAGCCTGATCAGCGGGGCGTCGGTGGCCACCCGGTGGCTGCCCAGGGTGGCGACGTAGCCGATCGCCTCGACCAGGTTGGTCTTGCCCTGCCCGTTCGGCCCCACGAAGGCGGTCACGCCCGGATCGAGGGGCACCTCGACCCGGGCGTAGGACCGGAAGTCGGCGAGCGACAGATGCACGACATGCATGGGTGTGGACTGCGCTCGCCTTCTGGGACTGTCGTACTGCTGGTACTACCGGTTGCCGCGTACCGCGGTTACTTCGACTCGACCGCGTGGCCGCCGAACTGGTTGCGCAGCGCGGCGATCATCTTCATCTGCGGCGAGTCCTCCTGGCGGGAGGAGAAGCGGGCGAAGAGCGAGGCGGTGATCGCCGGCAGCGGCACCGCGTGGTCGATCGCGGCCTCGACCGTCCAGCGGCCCTCGCCGGAGTCCGCGGCCCAGCCCTTGAGCTTGGCCAGGTGCTCGTCGTCGTCCAGCGCGCGGACGGCCAGGTCGAGCAGCCAGGAGCGGATCACCGTGCCCTCCTGCCAGCTGCGGAAGACCTCGCGCACGTCGGTGACCTCGGGGGCCGCCTCCAGCAGCTCCCAGCCCTCGGCGAAGGCCTGCATCATCGCGTACTCGATGCCGTTGTGGACCATCTTGGCGAAGTGGCCGGCGCCGACCTTGCCCGCGTGCACCGAGCCGAACTCGCCCTCGGGCTTCAGCGCGTCGAAGATCGGCTGCACCTTGGCGACGTGCTCGGCGTCGCCGCCGTACATCAGCGCGTAGCCGTTCTCCAGGCCCCAGACGCCGCCGGAGACGCCGCAGTCCACGAAGCCGATGCCCTTGGCGGCCAGCGTCTCGGCGTGCTTGATGTCGTCGGTCCAGCGCGAGTTGCCGCCGTCGACCACCACGTCACCGGGCGAGAGCAGCTCGGCCAGCAGGTCGACGGTGTCCTGGGTCGGGCCGCCAGCCGGAACCATCACCCACACCACGCGCGGGCCCTGCAGCTTGCTGACCAGCTGCTCGAGGCTGTCGACGTCGGCGAGTTCCGGGTTGCGGTCGTAGCCGATGACGGTGTGGCCGGCGCGGCGGATGCGCTCGCGCATGTTGCCGCCCATCTTGCCGAGACCGATGAGGCCGAGCTCCATGACAACTGTCCTTCACTGTGGTGTCGTGCCTGGCAGCGGCGCCGTTGCCGCACAGCCTGAGCCTACGCCGGGACGCACAGCGCCTCCCCCGGTCGGGGTGGACCGGGGGAGGCGGTGTCTCGTGGCGCGGCGGGATGTCCACAGGCTGTGGACCGACCCGTGGACGGGTCGCGGCGCCCCGGACGTTCTTCACAGGCTGTGGGTGACCCCCGGCCGGGGGCATGTCCACCCCGTGGAGGACGGGCTCCGACCGGGGGGCGGCCGGCCGTCAGCCGGAGAGCCGCACCGGCATGATCAGGTACTGGTACGCGACGTCCGCCTCGGCGTCCACCGCGGCCTTGCCGCTGAGCAGGGCCGGCTTGGTCGAGGTGGTGAAGCTCAGCTGGGCGTACGGAGCGTCGATGGCCTTGAGGCCCTCCTCCAGGTAGCCCGGATTGAAGGCGATCGAGATGTCATCGCCCTCGAGGTCGGCGTCGACCCGCTCGGTGGCCTGGGCGTCGTCGCCGGAGCCGGCCTCCAGGGTGAGCACACCCTGCTCGAAGCTGAGCCGGACCGGGGTGTTGCGCTCGGCGACCAGCGACACGCGCTTGAGCGCCTCCAGGAACGGCTGGGTCTGGATCGCGGCGATCGCGCTGAACTCGGTCGGGAACAGCGTGCGGTACTTCGGGAACTCACCCTCCAGCAGGCGGGTGGTCGTCCGGCGCCCGGCGCCCTCGAAGCCGATCAGGCCCTCGCCGGCGCCGCCGGAGGAGAGCGCGATGGAGACGCTGTCGCCGCTGCCCAGGGACTTGGCGATGTCCTGCAGGGTCTTGGCCGGGACCAGGGCGACGGCGGAGATGTCCGCCTGCTCGGGCTTCCACAGCAGCTCGCGGACCGCGAAGCGGTAGCGGTCGGTGGCGGCCAGGGTGATCCGGTCGCCCTCGATCTCGACCCGGACACCGGTGAGCACCGGCAGGGTGTCGTCCCGCCCGGCCGCCACGGCGACCTGGCTGACGGCGGAGGCGAAGACGTCGCCGGGGACGCTGCCGGTCGCGGTCGGCATCTGCGGCAGGGCCGGGTAGTCCTCGACGGACATGCTGGGGAGGGTGAAGCGCGAGCTGCCGCAGACCACGCTGACCCGCATGCCGTCGGTGGAGATCTCCACCGGGCGGTTGGGCAGGTTGCGCGAGATGTCGTTCAGCAGGCGGCCGGAGACCAGGACGGTACCGGCCTCCTCCACGTCCGCCTCCAGCTCGACCCGGGCCGAGACCTCGTAGTCGAACCCGGACAGCGCCAGGGCGCCCTCCTGGGCCGTCAGCAGCAGGCCGGCCAGCACCGGCACCGGCGGCCGCGCCGGGAGGCTGCGGGCAGCCCAGGCCACCGCCTCCGCGAGGACGTCACGCTCCACCCGGAACTTCACCGGTAACCGCCTCCTGGACTCCGCTGTCGCTTGTGCTCTTGATCGTCTACCGACACCTGGCCGCCGAGCCTGAGCCCTCCGGTTTCCAGTTGCCGAAGAACAGTCTGACGTACTCCACCGACAGACTGGGCAATCGGGCGGACGCAAGTCCGAACAGATGTCGGGTTCGGACTGTCCACAGATTTTGGCCCACCCCGCTGTTGATCAAGGCGAGGGGTCTATAGGTGTAGTGGTAGTAGTAGGGCTTGTGGATACCGTGGATAACCACGTTTCCCCAGGTCAAAGCCCATTTTTTGTCCACAGTGGGTGTGGATCGTAGCTGTGGACAAGCAGCGTCCGCTGTGGACGGCGGAGCGTTACCCACAGGGCACGCAGGGTATCCACAGGTTATCCCCAGCCCCATCCCCAGATCATGGCCGGTTTATCCACGGGGCACTGTCAACTTCTCGTGACGGCTTTCACACCAGCAGGTGAATTGTTGCTGCATGCTGTCGAACTGTGGATGCCCCTGTGGAGAACCTGGGGATAACCGGCCCTCTCCTGGGGACAGCCGGTGGATAACCCATCCGGCGCACTGAGGGGTCGCCAACTGTCCACAGCCTGTGGATAACTGTTGTGCACAAGTCCACAGGGGTCTGACCTGCGTCGAAGAGCGTAGCGGCGAGCGTCCTGTGGACGAATTCTGGATAACTCTGGGCTCCCCAGCCTGTGGACGGGGGAAAACCACCCGGTCCTGTGGATTGCCGTCCCCCGACTCCGCCCCGTTCGAATCGGCGGTCAGATGTTCGTTGCGGCAGTCCACCTGGCGAAGCGTCGACTGTGCGAATCCTGCCCCGTGATCGCGGCCGTTACACCTGTTTTCTTCCACGACCGTCCCGCCGGAGCCCGGTCCTGGCCGCTGCGAGGGTGCCGCGAGAGCGCCGCGCGGCCACCTGCGGCCCGTGCTCCCGCAGGCATGCGAAAGGGGAGCCAGGTGGTCCTGACTCCCCTTCAAACGGGCCGAGGCGTCCCGTACTAGCTCTTGATGCGGTTGGTCAGCTCGGTGACCTGGTTGTAGATGGAGCGCCGCTCGGCCATCAGCGAGCGGATCTTCCGGTCGGCGTGCATCACCGTGGTGTGGTCCCGGCCGCCGAACTGGGCACCGATCTTCGGCAGCGACAGGTCGGTGAGCTCCCGGCACAGGTACATGGCGATCTGGCGCGCCGTCACCAGCACGCGGCTGCGCGAGGAGCCGCAGAGGTCGTCCACACCCAGCCCGAAGTAGGCGGCGGTCTGCTGCATGATGACCTGCGCGGTGATCTCGGGGCCCGCGTCCTCGTCGCCGCCCGGGATCAGGTCCTTGAGGACGATGCCCGCCAACTCCAGGTCCACCGGCGCCCGGTTGAGGTTGGCGAAGGCGGTGACCCGGATCAGCGCACCCTCCAACTCCCGGATGTTGCGGGTGATCCGGGACGCGATGAACTCCAACACGTCGGCGGGAGCGTTGAGTTGCTCCTGGATCGCCTTCTTGCGCAGGATCGCGATCCGGGTCTCCAGCTCGGGCGGAGTGACGTCGGTGATCAGTCCCCACTCGAAGCGGTTCCGCAGCCGGTCCTCCAGGGTGATCAGCTGCTTGGGCGGCCGGTCCGAGGAGAGCACGATCTGCTTGTTGGCGTTGTGCAGGGTGTTGAAGGTGTGGAAGAACTCCTCCTGCGTGGACTCCTTGCTCGCCAGGAACTGGACGTCGTCCACCAGCAGGATGTCCATGTCCCGGTACCGCTTGCGGAACGCGTCCGCCTTGCCGTCCCGGATCGAGTTGATGAACTCGTTGGTGAACTCCTCCGAACTCACGTAGCGCACCCGGGTGCCCGGGAAGAGGCTGCGCGAGTAGTGGCCGATGGCGTGCAACAGGTGGGTCTTGCCCAGGCCGGACTCGCCGTAGATGAAGAGCGGGTTGTACGCCTTGGCCGGGGCCTCGGCGACCGCCACCGCCGCGGCGTGCGCGAAGCGGTTGCTGGCGCCGATCACGAAGGTGTCGAAGAGGTACTTGGGGTTCAGCCGGGCCGCGGGCTCGTCCTTGCGCGAGCCGCCGGCCGGGGGGGCGCCGGGGGGCGCGGGCACACCTGGGCTCGGGGTGCGCTCGGGCAGCGCACCGCCGGCGGTGGCGGGTGCTCCGGGCTGGGGGCGGGCGTCGGGGAGCTGCCCCCCGGGATCGGGCTGGACGCCCGGCTGGCGCTGCGGAACCGGCGGGGTGCGCCGGACGCCACCGGCGCTGCGCGGACGGTCGTCCGGGCCGGCGCCGTACGCGCCGCCGAACAGGTCGCCCTGGGCGGCGGTACCGGACTCCCGGGAAGGGGACTCGCCGCGCCGCTCGGCGGGCCGGGTGCCGTAGCTGCCGTCCCAGCCGCCCGGCCGCTCGGAGGTCTCCGCCCAGTCGGGCTGCTCACCGCCGTAGGGGGCGGGTCGCTGGTCGTAGCCGGCGGTGTCGTACCGGCCGGTGCGCTCGTAGCCCTGGGGGGCCTCGGCGGCCGGGGAGTCGTACCTGCCGGAGTAGTCGGAAGCGGGGAAGCTCTCGGCGACGGGCCAGCGGCCCGCCTCGGCCTCCTGCTCGCGGTAGGGCTGCTGCCACTCCCGGTCCTGGCCGCCCTGGGGGTGCTGCGGCTGCTGGGGGCGGGAGTCGGTGGGCTGGGGCTCGGACGGCGCGGGGCCGGCAGCCGGCGGGACGGCGTTGGCGTCCACCATCACGGCGATCCGCACGGGGCGGCCGAACTCGCGGCTGAGTTCCTCGGTGAGCGGCGGCAGCAGCCGGCCCTCCAGCACCTGCTTGGCGCGCTCGTTGGGCGCGGCCAGCAGGGCCGTGTCGTGCATCATCCACATCGGCTGGGTACGGCGTAGCCACATCTTGTCGCTGTCGCCGACGCCCGAGTCGTTGACCAGCCGCTCGACGACCCTCGCCCAGACAACGACGAGATCGCTGTTGACATCAGCCACTGGTGCACGCTTTCTCGTTCCCCGAATCGGGGGTGTCAAGGGACTCCGGGTGCCGGTCCGATCCGATGAACAATCCCGACAAGTCCTGCAACGGTAGTCAGCCGATGGGGCTGGATTCAAGTTGTTGTCCACAGGCTGTGGGTGAACGTACTCCCGGTGCGTGGGCGGGCGCGCGCAGTTGTGGCCCGGGCGGCGGACGAGGCCACGCGGGTGTGTGGAACGGACCGGCGCCGGTCCGGGACATCATGATCGGCAGCGTTTGCGGAACTGGGCGGGGGTGGGGCCGGGTGGCCGGTTTGACCCTCCGCCCCCGTGCCGCGTACCGTAACCAGGTCGAGTTGTCGATGGCCGCTGCCGCATGTCCGCGGGTCTTCCCGCTTCCATCAAGGCGCGCAGCACGGGCGCCGTGGTTTGCCGCAACCCCAGCCGACCTGGGACGTTGCGGCCAGATTTCTCAATCAGGAGAGATCGCGCGGACGCACGGTGACGGCCAAGCGACGTCCCGTCGTCCTACGATTCATCTCAGGAGCCCCCGAGTGAGCAAGCGCACCTTCCAGCCGAACAACCGTCGTCGCGCGAAGACCCACGGCTTCCGGCTGCGGATGCGTACCCGCGCCGGCCGCGCCATCCTGGCTGCCCGCCGTGGCAAGGGCCGCGCCAGCCTGTCCGCCTGATCCGAATCCGAGGTCTGCAGTGCTGCCCTCCGAGAATCGGCTGCGGCGGCGCCAGGACTTCGCGACCGCAGTGAAACGCGGTCGTCGGGCCGGTCGGCCCCTGCTGGTCGTCCATCTCAACAGAGACGGGGCGGCTGTGAGGCGGACCGACCGGAACAGCGACTCCCACCCGCACGTCGCCGAGGGGCTCCCTTCGGCGCGTGCGGGTTTCGTCGTGAGCAAGGCTGTCGGTCCCGCGGTGGTCCGCAATCTGGTGAAGCGGCGACTGCGCCACCTGGTCCGCGAGCGCCTGTCCCGGTTCCCCGCAGGTAGCCTGATAGTGGTACGTGCGCTGCCCCCGGCCGGGACGGCCTCGTACCTGGATCTGGAGCACGACCTGGACGCGGCGTTGCGGCGGCTGCTCCGGGCGGAGCCGGCCGATGCCGTGCCGACAGGAGCAGGGCGATGAAGTACCTGCTGATGGGGCTGATCAGGCTCTACCAGTGGACGATCAGTCCGCTGCTCGGCCCGGTTTGCCGGTACTACCCCTCGTGTTCGCACTATGGGTACGAAGCGGTGCGGGTGCACGGCGCGGTCAAGGGTGGTGCCCTGACCGCGTGGCGCATTCTGCGCTGCAACCCATGGTCGCCCGGTGGGGTCGACCATGTACCGCCGCGCAAGCACCCGGTCTGGCACCGTCGGTTGCGCGATCTGCTGAGCCCGAAGAGCGGGACCGCCGGGCCTGAGCCGGTGGCCAAGCCCGATGTCCAAGGAGTCTGACCGGTGACCTGGTCCTTCCTCAGTCCTCTGTACACCGCGGTGTCCTGGATCATCGTCCAGTTCCACACGCTGTACAGCCACGTCTTCGACCCGAACGGCGGGTGGGCGTGGGGTCTGGCGATCGCCTCGATGGTGGTCGTCATCCGAATCTGCCTGATCCCGCTCTTCGTGAAGCAGATCAACGCGACTCGGGCCATGCAGGCGATCCAGCCCAAGATGAAGGCCATCCAGGAGCGCTACAAGAACGACCGGCAGCGCCAGTCCGAAGAGATGATGAAGCTGTACAAGGAGGCGGGTACCAACCCGTTCTCCAGCTGCCTTCCGATTCTCGTGCAGGCGCCGTTCTTCACCGCCCTCTACGGCGTGCTCAGCTCGGTCGCGAGCGGCAAGACGATCGGCGTCATCACTCCCGGCCTGCTGGCCAGCGCCAAGCAGGCGCACATCTTCGGTGCCCCGCTGTCGGCCAAGTTCGTCGGCTCCGACCAGCTGAACGTGCAGATCGTGACCGCGATCATGATCGTGCTGATGTCGCTGTCGCAGTTCGTCACCCAGCGCCAGCTGATGACCAAGAACGTGGACCTCACGGTCAAGACGCCGTTCATGCAGCAGCAGAAGATGCTGATGTACGTCTTCCCGCTCATGTTCGCCGTGATGGGCATCAACTTCCCGGTCGGCGTGCTGGTCTACTGGCTGACCACCAACATCTGGTCGATGGGTCAGCAGCTGATCGTCATCCGCAACAACCCGACGCCGGGCAGCAAGGCGTACGCCGAGCGCCAGGCCCGGCTGAAGAAGGCCGGCCGGCTGAACCCGGACGGCTCGGTGAAGAAGAGCGGGCTGCTCGCGCTGTTCTCCGGTGGTTCCGGCAAGGGTGCCGCCACGGCCGAGGCCGTGGTCGAGGACGCGGCGCAGGTGCGGCGGCAGCAGCCGCGCAAGCAGACCAAGGCGCAGCGCCAGCAGAGCGGGACGCAGTCCGGCGGCGCCGGCGCGCAGGCCCCCCTGGCCGCGGAGTCGGCCCCGCTGGCTGCCGACGAGCCCGCTCCGGCCGGGTCGGCTCCGGCCAAGGCGGCGACGGGCAAGCCGGGCGCGGCCAAGCCGGGTGCGGGCAAGCCGGGTGCGCGTCAGCAGCCGAAGCGGGGCGGGCAGGGCGGCCAGCGGCCGAGGAAGAAGTCCTGACGGACTTCAGCCAGATCTTCGTTTCTCGGCCCACCCGAGGGCCCATTCCTGAAGGAGTCCATCAGTGACGGAAGGCACCACCTCTGCTGCCGAGGCCGAGGCGGCGACCGGTGCGGGCGCTGCCGACGGTCTGATCGCCCGCCTGGAGCAGGAGGGTGACATCGCGGCCGACTACCTGGAGGGTCTGCTCGACATCGCGGACCTTGACGGTGACATCGACATGGATGTCGAGGGCGACCGCGCTCTGGTGTCCATCGTCAGCGACGGCAACGACCGCTCCCTGCAGCGTCTGGTCGGCCACGACGGCGAGGTGCTGGAGGCCCTGCAGGAGCTGACCCGGCTGGCGGTGCACCGGGAGACCGGCGAGCGCAGCCGCCTCATGCTGGACATTGCCGGGTTCCGGGCGCGCAAGCGGTCCGAGCTGGCGGCGCTGGGCAGCAAGGCGGCCGAGCAGGTCAAGAGCACGGGTGAGCAGGTGAAGCTCCGCCCGATGACCCCGTTCGAGCGCAAGGTGGTCCACGACGCGGTGGCCGCGGCGGGTCTGCGCAGTGAGTCGGAGGGCGAGGAGCCCCAGCGCTGCGTCGTCGTCCTGCCGGGCTGACGTCGCAGGCGGCCTGTCGACCGACCCCGTCCGCCTCGTGCGGGCGGGGTCGTCGTCCCTCCGGGGCGGCTTGGGCACACGAGGGCGGGTGTGCCGTGGTCGGCGGCGGTCGCGTTTCACGCGTTGTGTTTTCACACGTTGTGTTTCACGTGAAACAGAGCCCATATGGAACATGGACCGGATGGCCCACCCGGTGAGTGCGGGTCGGTGGAGACGGTGAGCGGAGAGGCTGAGATGGAGACGGACGGCGTGGCGGCCGCGGGTACCCCGGCGGACGGCGGCGAGGACGGTCGGCACGAACTGCCGCAGGCGCCGGCCGTGGCGCAGGAGATCTTCGGTGAACGGTTCCCGGTCGCTCTGCGGTACACCGAGCTGCTGGCGACGGCCGGGGTGCAGCGCGGGCTGATCGGTCCGCGTGAGGTGCCCCGGCTCTGGGACCGCCATGTGCTCAACTGTGCGGTGCTGGCCGAGCTGCTGCCGGCCGGTACCTCGCTGTGCGATGTCGGTTCGGGCGCCGGGCTGCCTGGCATCCCGGTGGCGATGGCGCGTCCCGATGTCTCGGTGACGCTGCTGGAGCCGCTGCTGCGGCGGACCACCTTCCTGGAGGAGGTGGTCCGGGAGCTCGGCCTGGACAATGTGACGGTGCTGCGCGGCCGGGCCGAGGAGATGGTCGGCAAGCTCTCGGTGGACATCGTCACCGCGAGGGCGGTGGCACCGCTGGACCGGCTGGCCGGGTGGGGGATGCCGCTGCTGCGTCCGTACGGGCAGATGCTGGCGCTCAAGGGCGACACGGCGGAGCAGGAGCTGGCGGACTCGCGGTCGGCGCTGACCAAGCTCGGTGCGGTCAACTGGTCCGTGATCTCGGTCGGTGAGGGCACCCTGGAGACCTCGACCCGGGTGGTCCGGGTGGAGGCCGGGGAGAGCCCGGGCGGGGTGAAGGCGGCGACCCGCAGGGCGAAGGCAGCCCGGGCCGGGCGGTCCGGCAAGGCCGGTGACGGCCCCCGTGGGGCTGGGCGCCGCCGGCGCTGAGGTCCCGTTCGCGGGCACGGCGTGGGGCAGGGTGGCCCACGGCTCCACCGGGACCACACCCCCTGCCGGGGCTGCGACTTTTCCGGGCCCGTACGCCTGCCGGGGGCCGCGGCCCCCGGCAGGCGTACGGGCCCGTCGTGAAGCGGAGGGCCGCCCGAGGAACAGGCCCGTTCGAGGCGGTGGCGTGTCCGGGGAACGGGCGTGCCGATGCCGAATCCGGCGATAGGCGACTCCGCCTCGGGGACGGGCGTGGCGCGAGCGGTGGATCCCCGGTCTGCCGTCCGGAGGCCGCGCCCGGTGGAGGGGCGATGGGGGTGAACGGCGGCAGCGGATCGGATCGCCCAGGGGTGAACAGGCGGGTGGCGCGAGCCGCCCGCTTGGTGCTTTCGGGTGCCCTCGGTGGCGCCGCCGTAACTCGTCGGAGTGTCGCACCGTCAGATTTCCGGCATTGCGGGCATGGTGTTTCACGTGAAACGTCGCTCCCTGCTCTCTGGAATCCTCGCCCGCAGCCGGGCGGCGACTGTTGCCGCTCCGGTTTCACGTGAAACACTGACCCACATGCAGGACTCGGAGACCATCGATCAGATCGATGACACGCCCATCGCGCGCGCTGCCCGGGCCGCAGTACGAGCTGCCGGGCGTGCCGGTGAAGGGCTGCCCAGGCCGACGGCGACCAGGGTGATCGTGGTTGCCAATCAGAAGGGCGGGGTGGGGAAGACCACCACCACCGTCAATCTGGCCGCGGCACTGGCACTGCACGGCCTGCGCGTCCTGGTCGTCGACCTCGACCCGCAGGGGAACGCCTCCACGGCGCTCGGGATCGACCACCACGCGGAGGTGCCGTCGATCTACGACGTACTGGTGGAGGGCAAGCCGCTGGCCGACGTGGTGCAGCCGGTGGTGGACGTGGAGGGGTTGTTCTGCGTCCCGGCGACCATCGACCTGGCCGGTGCCGAGATCGAGCTGGTCTCGCTGGTGGCCCGGGAGAGCCGGCTCCAGCGCGCCATCGCGGCCTATGAACAGCCGCTGGACTACATCCTGATCGACTGCCCGCCCTCGCTCGGGCTGCTGACGGTCAACGCGCTGGTGGCGGGCCAGGAGGTGCTGATCCCGATTCAGTGCGAGTACTACGCGCTGGAGGGGCTCGGCCAGCTGCTGCGGAACGTCGAACTGGTCCGCGCGCACTTGAACCCGGCGCTGCACGTCTCCACCATCCTGCTCACCATGTACGACGCCCGGACCCGGCTGGCGGCCCAGGTGGCGGAGGAGGTCCGGACCCACTTCCAGCAGGAGGTGCTGCCGACGGCGATCCCGCGGTCGGTCCGGGTCTCCGAGGCTCCGAGTTACGGGCAGACCGTGCTCACCTACGACCCGGGTTCCACCGGTGCGCTGTCCTACCTGGAGGCGGCCCGTGAGCTGGCCCTGAGGGCGGTCGGCCTGGGGCAGCCCGGCGGTACGGGACAGGGCGCGGTGGAGCACGGCTCGGTGGGACAGCAGCGGAGCGCGAGTGACGCGCCGGCTGTTCCGATGGCACAGCACGGCACGATGGAGGACAACCGGTGAGTGGTGGGCGCAGGGGGCTGGGACGAGGGCTCGGGGCACTGATCCCGGCGGCGACACCGGCCGTGGGGCCGGCCGCCGGCCCGGCCGAGGAGCCGCTCGCGGGCGCCCCGGCGGTAAAGGCCGCCAGGACGGGGGAGCCTGCCCCGGCGGTGCCCTCCGGCGTGCTCTCCCCGACCGCGGTTCCGGTGCTGCCGTCCGGGCGGGGTACGGCGGCGGCGAAGGCTGCGGCCGGGAGCGCACGGGAGCAGGCCGGGCAGTCGCAGCACAGCGTGCTGGAGGCGGTGCTGGGCGAGGCGGTGCTCCACCCGGTCGCGGGCGCCAGGTTCGCGGAGCTGCCGCTGGACGCGATCCGGCCGAACCCGCGTCAGCCACGCGAGGTCTTCGACGAGGACAAGCTGGCCGAGCTGGTCGCCTCCATCAAGGAGGTGGGCCTGCTCCAGCCGGTGGTGGTCCGTCAGGTCGACGGCGGGCAGTATGAGCTGATCATGGGCGAGCGTCGGCTGCGGGCCTCCAGGCAGGCCGGTCTGGAGCTGATCCCGGCGATCGTCCGGGCCACCGAGGACGACAAGCTGCTGCTCGACGCGCTGCTGGAGAACCTGCACCGGGCGGAGCTCAACCCGTTGGAGGAGGCCGCGGCCTACGATCAGCTGCTGCAGGACTTCTCCTGCACCCACGACGAGCTGGCCGACCGGATCGGCCGCTCGCGTTCGCACGTCTCCAACACCCTGCGACTGCTGAAGCTCTCCCCGGCCGTGCAGGCCCGGGTGGCCGCGGGCGTGCTGACGGCGGGCCACGCCCGGGCACTGCTGGGCGTCCCGGACGGCGAGCGGCAGGACCAGCTGGCCCGGCGAATCGTGGCGGAGGGTCTCTCGGTGCGTACCACCGAGGAGATCGTCGCGGTGATGGACCGGGAGCAGAAGCCGAAGCGCCCCTCCCCCAAGGCGGGGAAGCTCTTCTCCCCCGCTTTCGAAGACCTCTCCGAGCGGCTCTCGGACCGGTTCGAGACCAGGGTGAAGGTCGAGGTGTCGCAGCGGAACGGAAAGTTGGGCAAGGGCAAGGTGGTCCTGGAGTTCGGCTCCGTCGAGGACCTCAACCGGATTCTGGACAGTCTGGCTCCCGGTGAGGACGGCCTGCGGCTGTCGCAGGGCTGAGGGTTCCGGAGCCTGGGTTCGGGTGCATGTTTCACGTGAAACGTGCACCCGAACCGTTTCCGGAGGAAGCTCATGGATGTGATGTCCGCCCGGGGTGGATGAGGAGGTGTGGGGCGTGGGACGGAGGATCGTTCCGCTGACGCTGGACAACCTTGGGGATCTCCCGACGACGTGTCGGGCCTGCGTGTTCTGGGAGCTCGACCCGGTGAGCGCCAAGGCGGCGGTGGAGTCCGGAAAGCCCGAGCTGGAGAAGGAGAGCTGGATCTCCGCCGTACTGTTGGAGTGGGGTTCCTGCGGTCGGATCGTCTACGTGGACGAGATCCCCGTCGGGTATGTGCTGTACGCGCCGCCCGCGTATGTACCGCGTTCGCTGGCCTTCCCGACCAGTCCGATCTCGCCGGACGCCGTACAGCTGATGATCAGTCGGGTGTTGCCCGGCTACCAGCGGCAGGGGATCGGCCGGGTGTTGGTGCAGACGGTGGCCAAGGACCTGGTCGGCCGGGGCTTCAAGGCGGTCGAGGCGTTCGGCGCGGTGGGCCGGGAGATCCCGAGCTGTGTACTGCCGGCCGAGCATCTGCTGGCGGTGGGCTTCAAGACGGTACGCCCGCACCACCGCTACCCCCGTCTGAGACTGGAGGCGCGCACCACGCTCTCCTGGAAGGGGGACGTGGAGGTCGCCTTGGAACGGCTGCTGGGCGGTGCCCGGAAGGAGCCGGCCCTGCGGCCGTTCTGAGCGGGGCTGCCGGATGCGGCGGAGCAGACGGCGAGGGCGGGCCACCGGAATCCCGGTGGCCCGCCCTCGGACGTGCTTGGTGGCTGCGCCGCCGATCAGATGAAGTCGGCCAGCTCGCGCAGCAGCGCGGCCTTCGGGCGTGCGCCGGTGATGGTCTTCACAAGCTCGCCGTTCCGGTAGACGTTCAGCGTGGGGATGGAGATCACGTTGTACGCGGTCGCGGTCTCCTGGTTGTTGTCGACGTCCAGCTTGGCAACGGTGAGCTTGTCGCCGTGCTCCTTCGCGATGTCCTCCAGGATCGGGGCGACCTGGCGGCACGGGCCGCACCAGGTGGCCCAGAAGTCGACGAGGACGGGCTTGTCGCTCTTGAGGACCTCGGCGTCGAAGGTCGCGTCGGTCACGGTGATGGTGGCGCCGGCCACGGGAACTCCTCAGGGTCGCGGACGAGATGGTGCTTCGGTCCGGAAGAATCCGGTCGGCACCCTTGGGGGTGGATAACAGCCTGTGCTTGATAACAACCAGCACGGCTGTTCTGTTTCGGCGGAGGTCCCTCGCAGGCTGTCCGCGTTCCACGTCGTCGGGGAGTGTTTCACGTGAAACAGCGGCGCGGCCAGGCTGTGAGCGGGACCTCCGCCGGGTGGGGTTCGGGTCAGGCCGCGACGGTGGCGGCCTGGGCCTCCAGGTCGGCCAGCGAGGCCAGGTAGCGCTCGGCGTCCAGGGCGGCGGCGCAGCCGGTGCCGGCGGCGGTGATGGCCTGGCGGTAGGTGTGGTCGACCACGTCGCCGGCGGCGAAGACGCCGGGGATGTTGGTGCGGGTGGAGGGGGACTCGACCTTCAGGTAGCCCTCGGCGTCGAGGCCGAGCTGGCCCTTGAAGAGCTCGGTGCGCGGGTCGTGGCCGATCGCGATGAACAGGCCGGTGACGGGCAGCTCGCGGGTCTCACCGGTGGTGGTGTCGCGAAGCGTCACCCCGCTCAGCTTCGGGTCGCCGTGGATCTCCTGGACCGCGCTGTCCCAGGCGAAGGTGATCTTCTCGTCGGCGAAGGCGCGCTCCTGCATGGCCTTGGAGGCGCGCAGGGTGTCGCGGCGGTGGATCACCGTGACGCTGTTGGCGAAGCGGGAGAGGAAGGTCGCCTCCTCCAGCGCGGTGTCGCCGCCGCCGACCACCGCGATGTCCTGGCCCTTGAAGAAGAAGCCGTCGCAGGTGGCGCACCAGGAGACGCCGCGGCCGGACAGCGCGTCCTCGCGGGGCAGCCCGAGCTTGCGGTGCTGGGAGCCGGTGGTGACGATCACGGCGCGGGCCCGGTGGACGTTGCCCTCGGAATCGGTGACGGTCTTGATGTCGCCGGTGAGGTCCACCGCGACGATGTCGTCCGGGATCAGCTCGGCGCCGAACTTCTCGGCCTGCGCCCGCATGTTGTCCATCAGCTCGGGACCCATGATGCCGTCGCGGAAGCCGGGGAAGTTCTCGACCTCGGTGGTGTTCATGAGCGCACCGCCGGCGGTGACGGCGCCCTCGAAGACCAGCGGCTTGAGGGAGGCTCGGGCGGTGTAGAGCGCGGCCGTGTACCCGGCGGGGCCGGAGCCGATGATGATCACGTTGCGGACGTCGTCGCTCACTGCATCTCCTGGTTCGCATCGCACGGCTCGGGCCGTGCGATTGGGCGCTATTGCGGGGAGGGCGGCTTCTCCGCCGCCCCGGACAACGACTCACCAGTGTCGCTCATTCCCGGGGCTCCGTGCAGCAGGCGCCCGAACCGTGGGCGGGATGCGGTCGCCGGTCGGCGGGCTCCGTTCCGGCGAGGCGGTGGGCGGACGGCTCAGCCAGCGGGCAGGACGCGGTGCAGCACCACGGTGGCGCCCGGACAGGACGGTGTGACGAGGTATACGTCGAGGCTGTCGGGCCGGTCCGGAAGCGGGTAGACCAGGGCGGTCACCTCGGCGCCGCCGTAGCGGCCGTGGCCGACGGCGAGCGGGGCGCCGGTGATGCCGCCCGCGACGCCGTCCAGGCAGCTGGGGACGGCGGAGGACAGCCGGCTGCCGAGCGCGGGCGTCTGGGCCGCCTCCGGCTGCGCACCGGCCGCCGAGGGCATCTTGGACGTGGTCTTCGCGGCGACCAACTGGTTGATCTGTGCCGCGAGTTGGTCGTCCTGGAAGACCGGGCCGCCGTCCCCGGCGGCGGCCGCCGGATGCTGGGCGTCGGCGCCCTGGGTACCCGGTCCGCCGGTTGGGCGGGCGACCGCGGTGGAGGTGGCCGTCGCCGGGGCGCCGTCCGCCCGGACGCGTGCCCCGTCCTGTCGCACCATCAGGGCACCGCCGATCCCGAGGACGGCGATCAGGGCGGCGGCCCCCAGCACGAGCCGTCCGCGGCGGCGGCGCCCGGCCGGAGCGGGACGCCCGGGACCGCCGGGCCCAGGGGAAGCGGCAGTGGACGAACCGGGCCGGGTCCGGTCCGCCGGCCGTCCGGGCGGGGCCGACGTCCCCTTGGTGGCCCGGGCGGTGCGCTCGGCGGACGAGGCGGGGCCGAAGGGACCGTCGGGTTCCGCCATCGGGGGTCCGGCCGGCTGCGCTCCGGTCAGTCGCGCTTCGGCCGGGCCGGCGGCGGCCGGGCGCGGCTCCGCCACCGGGAGGCGCGCTGCCTCGGCGGCCAGGGCCGCGTCGATGCGTTCGGCGATGTCGGCGGGCAGCGGTGGTGCCTCCACCGTGCTCAGCAGGTCCCGAACCTCGGCGAAGGCCGCGAAGCCGTCCGCGCAGTCCGGGCACTCGGCGAGGTGCCGGCGGAGGTCCGGCACCAGGTCCGGGTCGGCGAGGTCCTCGGCGAGGTCGGCGAGCAGCTCGATGCCGGGGTGCGGGTCGGCGCCGTCGGCGGCGGTCCAGGAGGGGGTACCAGACGTCATCGCGAGGTCACATCTCCTTCCAGGACCTGTTCGGGCAGATGGCGGCCCGCTGTTCTGACGGGGCCGGGGCGGGTCGGGTTCCCGCCCGGGCTGGACGGTGTTCCACGTGAAACGGCCGCCGGGGAGGCGGCGGGGCCCGGGTCGTCCTCGGCCGAGGCGGCTCTCAGGTGGCGGACCAGCGGCAGCAGTCTGGCGCGGCCGCGGGCACAGCGGCTCTTGACCGTGCCCACCGGCACCCCGAGGAGTTCGGCGGCCTCGGCGACCGGGTAGCCCTGCATGTCCACCAGGACCAGTGCCGCGCGCTGGTCGACCGGGAGGGTGGCCAGCGAGGCGGTCACCTCGCGCTGGAGCTCCGCACGGACCACCGAGGCCTCGGCGGGTTCGGTGCTGCCGAGCAGGGTGTCCAGCCGCTGGGGTTCCTCGTCCAGGGACCCGGCCCGCCGCGCGGTGGCGCGGCGGGCGCGGTCCAGGCAGGCGTTGACCACGATCCGGTGCAGCCAGGTGGTGACGGCGGACCGGCCCTGGAAGGTGTGCGCGGAGCGGAAGGCGGAGACCAGGGCGTCCTGGAGCGCGTCGGCGGCCTCCTCGCGGTCGCCGAGGGTGCGCAGCGCGACGGCCCAGAGCCGGTCCCGGTGGCGGCGGACGAGAACCCCGAAGGCGTCCGGGTCGCCGGCGCGGTGCCGCGCCAGCAGGTCGGCGTCGGAGGGCTCCTCGCTCATGTCTCCCCCCTCTGGTCCGGCGGCTTCATCGGGACGGGCTCCCGTGGCAGCTCAGCCGCTGACCTGGACCTCGGCGATCCGGCCCCGGTAGCGGCCATCCGTATCCTGGGGGAGGCTGGTCAGCCAGATCAAGAGGTACCTCGTGGTCAGTGGTGCCTGCGGCTTCAGGTCGACCGAATCGCCCTGGCCCGAGGCCACGGCCTGGCCGAACAGGTCGAGGCCGGTCCGGTTGGCGGGCGGCTGGTCGGACGTGCCCTTGGGGGCGACCAGCAGCTCGGCCTTGGTGTTGCCGAGGAACTGGACGTGGACCGAGCTGACCTGCCGCTCCGAGCCGAGGTCGAGCACCAGGCCGGTGCCTTCCTTCAGGCTCGGGAAGTTCGCGTTGTAGCCGGTGGTCAGCCATGAGGTCTTGGGATCGCCGTCGATGGCCTTCGGCGCCTCGTCTTCGTGCTCGGAGTCGCCGCCGAGCGCGTTGAACTGGTGGGCACCCTTGACGGGGATCGGCTTGGCGTCCGCGGTCACGGGTGCCGCGGAACCGCCCTGGGCGCCGCCCGGGCTGCTGCTGGGCGAGGTGCCGGCCGCGGCGGCGCCGCGGTCCGTCTGGTGGTTCAGGGTGGTCACCAGCTGCCAGGAGCCGGTGCCGATGGCGGCCAGCGCGACCAGGGAGGCGGTCCACTTGGCGAAGGTGTGCAGCCCGCGGCGCTGGCGGGCCGGACGCGGCGGGATCCTTTCGGTGTCCAGCGGCCGGGCGTTGTTCGGCTGCCCGCCGTCCGGCCGGCCGGGGCGGTTCTGCGGCTGCGCCGGGCGCGGGTTGCTGTAGCGCGGGGTGAAGGCCGGGGGCGCGGGCGGCTCGGGCTGACGGATCCTGGGCATCAGCGCGATCGCCTTGGCCAGCTCCTCCGGGCTGGTGATCGGCTCCAGGTTGTGCGGCAGCGGCTCGCACAGCGCTCGGGTGGCCAGCTCGGCAAGGCCCTTGTGGACGCCGGCCTTGACCTGGTCCGGCGGTACGCAGCCGAGGCTCTTGGGCAGCCCCTGGAGGTCGTACCGGTCCTCCGGGAAGGGCCAGCGGTGGGTCAGCGCGGCGTACAGCAGGACGCCGATGGCGCGGGTGTCGGTGCGCTCGGCGTCCTCGCTGGTCAGGCCGCGCAGGGCGGCGTCCACGGCGATGCCGTTGATCCGGTACTGGCCGCTCTCGGTGCGCAGCACGCAGCGCGGCGTGAGCCGCAGGTGGGCCTGGCCGCGCCGGTGGGCGGCGGTGATGGCGTCGGTGACCTGGCGGACCATCTGGTACGCGTCGTACGGCTCCATCGGGCCGGCGGCGAGCAGTTTGGCCAGATCGGTGGCGTCGGGCAGCCACTCGCGGATCACGTAGACCAGCTCGCCCTCCTGCACCGCGTCCAGGACCTGGACGAAGCGCGGGTCGCCGAGCAGGGCGGCGGACTTGGCGGCGGCGAGCACGGCCTTGGCCCGCTGGTGCCCGGCGGCGAGCAGGTGGACGCCGACGGCGCGGCGGAGCTTCTCGTCGACCGCGCGCCAGCTGCTGAAGCTCTCGGACTGGCCGATGCACTCCTCCAGCCGGTAGCGGCCGGCGATCTTGTCGCCGCTGTGCCGGAGCGGGGCGGGGAGGGCGGCGGGGAGCTGTCCGGTGTCGCCGGCGGCCCTGGCGGCGGGGGAGGGCGTGCCGCCGGGCTTCGGGGTGGATGCGGCGATGGGCTTCGGGGTGGACGCGGCGATGGGCTTCGGGGTGGACGCGGCGATGGGCTTGGCGGACCCCTTCGCCGCCGAGGCGGCGGCCTCGTTGATCTCGTCGGCCGTCTCCTTCGCGGCGGCGGCGAGCGCGGCGGCACCGGCCGCGAGCTCGGCGGCGATCTCGGCGGAGGACAGCGGCGCGGTGGACTCGCCGACCCCGGTGCTCTTGACGGGCTCCGCCCGGCCGGATCCGGTGCCGGCCCCGGCGGAGCCGTCGCTCCTGGCGGCCTGGCCGTTCTTCGCGGGCCGGCCGGCCCCGGACCCCTTGGTGTCCCCGGTGCCCTTGGCGGTACCGTCCAGGTCGCCTCCCGGCTGCTCGTCCGATGTGTCGCTCGGAATGTCGCCGAGTGCCATGGCCAGCGCCGCCTCGTCCGCGACGGACGTGTCGACGACCGCCTTGGTGCCATCAGCCACCGTGGTCCTGCCTCCCCTTGTATCGCCCCGGTTAACGTCCCGGAAATCCGGCCGCCTGCCCGGCCCGTCGGGGGCTGAGTGGTGCCAGGACAATTGTGCCCACTCATCCTCCCCTGGTACGACCGCTGAGGGGACCCGGTGGTTGCCCGCCGGTGAACGGATGGCCCTTCGGACCGGACGGCGGGCGTACCGGTTGACGTCAGGTCAGCGTCCGATCCGGCTCCGCACCATACCGATCATCCCGTTGAGCTCCTCGATCCGCATCCGCCTGGCCATCGCCGTGAAAACCGCCAGCTGTGCCGCGGCGGCCACCACGAGGGTGAGTACGCTGCCCGGCCAGCCGTCCAGCACGCCGCGGAGCAGCAGGCTGATCCCGAATCCGGCGACGGAGGCGGGGACGCAGGCGATGGCGAGCCGGACGTAGGTCTTGGCGATCCTGGGGGTGTCCAGGCCGCCGATCCGGGCCCTGAGCCTGGGCAGTGCAACCGCCACGCCCACGGCGTAGGAGGCGCCGTAGCCGAGCGCCATCCCGGTGACCGCCAGGTGGGCCGGCAGCACAAGGTAGCAGAGCACCGCCGTACCGGCCTGGCAGGCGGCCACCCAGACGGTGTTGGAGAACGGGGTGCGGGTGTCCTCGTAGGCGTAGAAGCCGCGCAGCAGGACGTACTGGACGGAGTACGGGATCAGGCCGAGCGCGAAGGCGGAGAGCATGTAGCCGACCGCGGTGCTGCCGTCGGCGGCCGAGCCGCCGTTGCCGACACCGTAGACGGCACCGCCGATCACCGGGCCGAGGGAGAGGAAGAGGAAGGCGGCGGGGACGATGGCCACCGCCGAGGTGCGCAGCCCGTACGAGAGGTCGTCGCGGACGGCGCCGGGGTCCTGGTCGGCGGCCGAGCGTGAGAGCCGGGGGAGGACGGCGCTCATCACCGAGACGGTGATCACCGCCATCGGCAGCTGCCAGATCAGCAGGGCATTGGAGTACGCGGCGAGGCCCGCGCCCAGGTGGCCCCTGGCCTCGGCGGCGCGCCCGGCCGCGGTGGCGAGCTGGGTGACCACCAGGTAGCCGGCCTGGTTGGCGAGGACGAACAGGAAGGTCCACTTGGCCAGCCGGGCGGCCTTGCCGAGGCCGTGGCCGCGCCAGTCGAAGCGGGGCCTGAAGCGGAAGCCGGACGCTCGCAGGTACGGGATCATCGAGAGTGCCTGGACCGCGAGGCCGAGCAGGGTGCCCAGGCCGAGCAGCCGGATGCCCTCCGGGGTGATGCTCGCCGGGGTGACCTCGCTGTGCTGGAAGGTGCCGAAGACCCAGAGGTACGCCCCGAAGGTGAAGATCACCACGATGTTGTTGAGGACCGGGGTCCACATCATCGCGCCGAACCGCCCGCGGGCGTTGAGGATCTGACCCATCACCACATGGACGCCCATGAAGAAGACGGTGGGCAGGCAGTAGCGGGCGAGGGCGACCGTGGTGTCGGCGCTGGCCTGGTCGCGCATCAGCGAGTGGGAGATCAGCTGGACCAGCAGCGGGGCGCCCAGCACGGCCGTGAAGGCGACCCCGGCCAGCCCGGTCATCACCAGGGTGAGCAGCCGGTTGGCGTAGGCGGTGCCGCCGTCCTCGTCCTGCTTCATGCTGCGGACCAGCTGCGGCACGAAGACGGCGTTCAGCGCGCCGCCGCCGATCAGGATGTACAGCAGGGTGGGCAGGGTGTTGGCGGCGTTGTAGGAGTCGCCCATGGTGCCGACACCGATCGCGGCGGCGATCACCATGGTGCGCAGGAAACCGGTGACCCGGGAGGCCAGGGTGCCGGCCGCCATGACGGCGCTGGAGCCCAGCAGACCGCCGGTCCGCCCGCCGCCCCCCGTGCCCGAGTCGTCGCTCTCGCCGCCGCCGTCCGGTGCGGGTTCGGGTGCCGGTTCACCTCCGGGTGCGGTGGGCGGCGCCTCGACGGTCTTCGGCCCGGGCTTCTCCGTCACCGCCACTGCCACCTCGACCGCGGCCGCGGTGTCGGCTCCGGCCCCGACCGGGTCCTCGGCCGGTGCCTCGGCGGCGGACCGGAGCACGGCCTCGGCCTCGGAGAGCGGCGGGTCGAACTCGATCGGCGGGACGAACGGCCGCTCCTCGGCGGACCTTCCGCGGTTCCTGCCGCCCGTCTCGCTCAGCAGCGCGTCCACGCCGACGTACTCGGTGGTCTCGGTGTCCCGGGGGGAGCCCTGGCGGGCGGGTTCCGGCGCGCCCGGCTCGGTGCTGTCCGGGAGTTCGTCGAGGGCGGCCGAGGCCCAGCGCGGGGCGGGCGCGGTCAGGCTCGGTCCGGGCCGCTGAGTTGGCTGCTGCGGCAGCTGCGGGGCGGTTGCCTCGGACTCCTCGCCCTTCCGGGCCTCCTCGGCCGCGCGCCGGACGCCGTACGGGTCCGGGTCGGCCGGGGTGCGGTACGGGTCGGCCGCGTACGGGTCCTGGGCGTAGGTGTCCGCCAGGTACCAGTCCGAGGTGGTCTGACCGGCGTCCGGGCGATCACCTCCGTCGGCGGGCTCCACAGAGCCCGCCGACGGAGGAGTGGCGGCGCGGTCGTGCGCCTGGCTACGGCCCTGGCCCTGTGCTCGCGCCTCGCTCCGCTCGCTCATGCCACCTCATCGCTGGTCGGGTGGTCGCCCGGGTGGGCGTCCGTCAGGGACCAACCTTCTCATCACCCGAGGCCCGATTCCGGGCATCTTCGGTCGACTCCGGCTTTGCGTCGGCGTCCTTGGCCGCTTTCGCCGTTCTGGCCGGCTGTGCGGCCTTCTCCGCTTCTGCCGGCTGGACGTCCGTGTCCGTGTCCCCGGCCGGCTGGACGTCCGTGTCCGTGTCCCCGGCCGACTGAGCGTCCGCGTCCGTGTCCTCGTCCTGGCCGGTGGCCGCCGCACCGTCCTCGGCGGAGTCGGCAGGCCCGGTGGACTCGGCGGAGTCGGCAGGCTCGGTGGGGTCAGCGGGTTCGGCCGAGCCCTCGGTGCCGCCCTCGGTGGCGGGCTCGGCGGCCCGCTTCTTGCGCTGCAGGTAGAAGCGGATCCCGCCGAGCAGGATCAGCACCACACCGCCGCTGATCGCGTACAGCACGCCCGAGGTCACGTTCTTGACGTCGACCTCGAAGGTCATCGGCGGCCCGTACGGCTGCGGGTCGGCCCCGGTGGTCCACAGCTGCGCGGTCATCTGCACCGTGCGGTTGGCCTGTGCCACGGCCGGGAAGCGGAGGGTCCGGCTGGTGGTGGCTTCCAGGACCACGTTCTCCGGCGGGCCGACGTTGAGGCGGTTCACCTGGCCGGAGATCAGTCGCAACTGGAGGTTGCCGACGGCCTGGTTGAGGTCGTTCTTGACGCTGACCAGCAGCGTTCCGTTGTTACCTGCCAGGGTGACGACCCGCTTCGGCAGGACCTTGACGGCCGAGACCAGGTTGTTGAGGTAGTCCTGGGCGCCGTTGCGGTACGCCTGGCCGTCGTCGGGCCGGTCACGCCACCCGGTGGACATCGCGCGGACCATGGCGGCGTTGAACGGGCCGCGCACCCGCTGCGGCTGGGTGCAGATCGTCAGCAGCTGGTCGAGGCCGCCCTCCATGCCCATGGTCTTCTCGAGCGCGCTGCCGGGCAGCTCGGAGTCGTGGAGCTTGCCCGGGTAGTCACCGGGGGACTGGACGCTGGTGTTGGCACCGGTGTCGGGGGTGGCGGTGGCCACCGTGCTGAGCTTGACCTGGCTGATCCAGTTGCCCTTCTGGGCCGCGGTGATCGCGTCAGAGAGGGCGGTGGCGGTGCCCACCGTGAGGTTGCGCGGCGGCATGACCAGCAGGTTGCGCTGGGTCTCCGGCTGCTGCTGGGTGATCGTCATGGTCTCGGCCAGGAACCGCTGGGTGGCCGAGGTCCTGGCCTGGGCGGTGGCCAGGTCGGTGTCGAACAGCTGCGAGAGGGTGTGGTCGGCGACCACGGCGGTCTGGCCGTCGCCGATCTGGCGGGCAGCGTTCGGGGTGTAGTTGAGCGAGTCGGACAGGTCGTCGCCGTCGACCAGGAGGAGGTTGTCCCCGGCGGTCCTGGTGAGGTCGACGATCTGGCGGTCCAGCCGGCCCTGGTAGGGCCAGGCGACATTGGTCCGGATGTCCGTCGCCAGGCGCCCCTCCGCGGTGACCTGTCCGGCCGTGCCCGCCTTGCGCAGGGTGGTGTCCATGCCGCCGAGCTGTGCGCCGTTGTGCGCGATCGAGGCGATGTCGGGGTCGGCGTAGGGGAGGGCGACGACCTCGTCGCCGCCGGTGGTCACGGCCTGGCGGAGCTTGGCCAGCCAGGCGGTGGCGGCGGCCCGGCCGGTGCCGGGGACGGTGTTGTCCTCCTTGGCCGTCTCGCCCGCGGTACCCGGCTTCTGCACCCGGTACGGCTTGGTCATCGCGTACACGGTGTCCAGCAGGTCCGGGTCGACGACCCAGGTCAGACCGGGCAGCTTCTCACCGATGTCGACCAGCTTGTACAGCCGTCCACCGGCGGCCAGCTCGGTGGCCAGGTTGTCGTCGCGCAGCACCGGCGTCTGGTCGCTGTCGGGCATGGTCTGCGCGACCAGCTCGGGGGCGTGGGTCAGCGGCCACAGGGTGGCGACCTGGGTGGGCTTGCCGCTCTGGTCCGCGTTGTACGGCAGGAAGGTGCGGGCGATGCCCAGTGCGTGGGACCGGCTCTGGTCGGCGGTGCCGCCCCAGACGTCCACCGCGAGCTCGTACACCCCGCCCTTGGAGATCTTCAGGTCGGAGGGGTTCACCTGGAGCGTGAAGGAGCGGGTCTGGCCGGCGGGCACGTCGCCCATGTCCGCGGTCGGGGAGCCCAGGTCGACCCCGTCCTGACCGGTGGGCTCGGTGCGGTCGGCGACCCGCGCGATGTCACTCCTGGTACCCAGCGGCCGGCCGGTCTGCGAGGCGCGGATGCCGGCGTGGATCTTCTTCAGCGCGGAGTCGCCGGAGTTGGTGACCCGCCCGGTGACCAGGATGGCGTCGTTCTGCCCGACCACGGTGGGGGTGACCGTGTCGATCGCCACGTTCGCCGGGTAGTCCGGGGAGGACGCGGTCGGGGTGAGGGCGGGGCGCCCGGAGACGGCGATCGCGGCCGGGGCGGTGCTCAGCAGGGCCGCCCCGCTCGCCAGCAGCGCGGCGAGGCGCTTGGCCGCCCGTCCGCCGCTTCCGTAAGCCCTCAGCCCTGAGTGCCGTGCCGGCTCACTCACGCGCTTCGCCCTCGCCGTTCTCGATCGGTCGCGATCAGTGGTTCTGGAAAGTCACTGCTGTCACTGCATGAATAGGTACCGCAGAAATGGCCGTACGGTTCCCGCCGCGGACCGTTTCGGACCCGGTCTCTCCGGTCCCTCGCAGGCCCGTGGTCTCGCCCGCGTCGTGCCGGGCGGGCCCCGTGGCCCGTACCGTTCCCCCCGCATGGTAACGACGCCGCCGCGTGCCCAGTGCTGCGGGCCGGTGGCTGTGAGGGAAAGGCCGACCGTGTGCGGGTCTCCGGGAAAGCAACAGGCGGCGGGCCGGGCCGGACACGTACCCTTGTGAGCCGTGTCCACTGCCAATGAGCCCAGCACCAATCATTCCAGCACCGCCGCCTCCGGCTCGCTCCCAGGACTGACCGAGGCCCAGACCCTCGGCCTTCAGGAGCTGCTGCGGGTCTCCCCGGTGGCCGACGAGATCGCCCGCCGCTTCCAGGCGGCCGGCCACCGGCTGGCCCTGGTCGGCGGTTCGGTGCGCGACGCCCTGCTCGGCCGGCTCGGCAACGACCTGGACTTCACCACGGACGCCAGGCCCGAGCAGGTGCTCAAGCTGGTGCGCGGTTGGGCGGACGCCGTCTGGGACGTCGGTATCGCCTTCGGCACCGTCGGCGCCCGCAAGGACACCCCGGCGGGCTCCTTCCAGATCGAGATCACCACGTACCGCTCGGAGTCCTACGACCGCTCTTCGCGCAAGCCCGAGGTCAGCTACGGCGACACCATCGAGGAGGACCTGGTCCGGCGGGACTTCACCGTCAACGCGATGGCCGTGGACCTGCCCGGGCGCGGCTTCATCGACCCGCACCACGGCCTGGAGGACCTGGAGGCCCGGGCGCTGCGCACCCCGGCGACCCCCGAGGAGTCCTTCTCCGACGACCCGCTGCGGATGATGCGGGCCGCCCGCTTCGCCGCCCAGCTGGACTTCACCCCGGCCCCCGAGGTGGTCGCGGCGATGACCGCGATGGCCGAGCGGATCGCGATCGTCTCCGCCGAGCGGGTGCAGGGCGAGCTCAACAAGCTGCTGCTGTCCGATCACCCGGTCAAGGGCCTGCGGCTGCTGGTCGACACCGGGCTGGCCGACCAGGTGCTGCCCGAGCTGCCCGCGCTGCGCCTGGAGCGCGACGAGCACCACCGGCACAAGGACGTCTACGAGCACTCGCTGACCGTCCTGGAGCAGGCCATCGCGCTGGAGACCGACGGCCCCGACCTGACGCTGCGGCTCGCCGCGCTGCTCCACGACATCGGCAAGCCGCGTACCCGCCGCTTCGAGTCGGACGGCCGGGTGTCCTTCCACCACCACGAGTTGGTCGGCGCCAAGATGACCCGCAGGCGGATGCGCGAGCTCAAGTACTCCAAGGAGCTGACCGAGGACGTCGCCCGGCTGGTCGAGCTGCACCTGCGCTTCCACGGCTACGGCAGCGGTGAGTGGACCGACTCCGCGGTCCGCCGGTACGTCACCGACGGCGGCCCGCTGCTCGAGCGCCTGCACAAGCTGACCCGCTCCGACTGCACCACCCGCAACAAGAAGAAGGCCGCTGCGCTGTCACGCACCTACGACTCCCTGGAGGAGCGGATCGTGCAGCTCAAGGCCAAGGAGGAGCTGGACGCCATCCGCCCGGCCCTGGACGGCAACCAGATCATGGAGATCCTGGGGCTGAAGCCGGGCCCGCAGGTCGGCAAGGCCTACAAGCACATGTTGGAGCTGCGCCTGGAGCACGGCCCGATGGACCACGACAGCGCGGTCGCGGCGCTCGAGGAGTGGTGGGCCGCACAGGGCTGACGCGTCGTCAGTGGATCGTCAGGTGGTCCGGCGGCCGGGGTGTTCGGAAGATCCCGGCCGCCGGGCGGCCGCCGGGCCCGGGGCGGTCGAGGCGTCCGGTCCGGTACGAGCCGGGGGCAGTGGCGGAACGGGTGCGCGCCTGGCGGCCCGGGCGTACCCCGCGGCGGTGAGCGCGTAGACCAGGGCGGTGCCGGCCACGACGGCCACCGAGCGGCCGTCCAGCGGCAGGACCAGCGCGGTCACCCCGGCGGCGGCGACGAAGGCCGCGTTGAACAGGACGTCGTAGAGCGCGAACACCCGGCCGCGGAACTCGTCCTCGACGGACTCCTGCACCAGCGTGTCGGCGCAGATCTTGATGCCCTGGGTGATGACGCCCAGCAGCAGGGCGGCCGCCATGCTCGGACCGACGGCGAACCACAGTCCCAGCGCGGGCACGAAGACAGCCGCCGAGGCCGCGCAGGTCGTCAGCCAGCCGGCCAGCCCGAGTCGGCGGGTGCACCAGGGACTGATCAGGGCGGCGAGAAAGAAGCCCAGTGCCGAGGCGGCCACCGCCGTGCCGAGGGTGGCCATCCCGGCGGCGCTGTCGCCGGGATCGTTGAAGGAGTACCGGGAGAGCATCAGCACGGTCACCACCAGGAGCCCGTAGCAGAACCGGGAGACCGTGACGACGGCCAGCGCGCCCACCGCCGGACGGCAGTCGTGGACCAGGTGCCGCACGCCGTCGGCCAGTTCGCGGGCCGCCACGCCGAGGGCCCGGTGCAGCGCCGGGCGGTCCGGCTGCGGGTCGGGGCCGAGCAGTCCGCCGGGGATCCGCCGGGCGGCCAGCGCGGCGCTCAGATAGAGCAACGCGGCCAGGGTCACCAGGGTGGCGTCGGCCCGCGGGCCCGGCGGCAGTATCTGGTGGACCGCGAAGCCGATGCCGCCGCCGCAGGCCGCGGCGATCGTGCCCGCGGTGGGCGAGAGCGAGTTGGCGGTGACCAGCTGCCCGGGGGCGACCACCCGGGGGAGGGCGGCCGAGAGCCCGGCCAGGATGAACCGGTTGAGCGCGGTCACCAGCAGCGCGGCGGCGAGGAACAGCCACTCGGGCGCCCTGGCCAGCAGCAGTGCGCCGGTGATCAGCCCGAGTCCGCAGCGGGCCAGGTTGCCCAGGTAGAGCACCTGCCGCCGGCGCCAGCGGTCCAGCATCACCCCGGCGAAGGGGCCGATCACCGAGAACGGGAGCAGTAGCACCGCGAGTACCGAGGCGATGTCGGTCGGGCTGGACTGCCGCTCCGGGGAGAAGATCACGTACGAGGCCAGGGAGACCTGGAACACGCCGTCGGAGAGCTGCGAGAGCACCCGGGCGGTCAGCAGGCGGCGGAAGTCGCGGCCCCGGAGCAGCCCGCCCAGGGAGGTTCGGGACGAGAGACGGGCGCGGTCGAGTGAGGTGCTTCCGTTCTCCGTGAGAGCCACCAGCCCAGAGTGCCACGTCGGACACTTCGGTTTCACGTGAAACCTCGGCGCGGTTTCACGTGAAACCCGCCTCCGGAGACGGCCGAAGGGCCCCGGCCGGAAAGCCGGGGCCCTTCGAAGGAGATCAGAGCTTCAACGCTCGGGGCTTCAGCGCTCGACCTCGCCGCGGATGAACTTCTCGACGTTCTCGCGGGCCTCGTCGTCGAAGTACTGGACCGGCGGGGACTTCATGAAGTAGGAGGAGGCCGACAGGATCGGGCCGCCGATGCCGCGGTCCTTGGCGATCTTCGCCGCGCGCACCGCGTCGATGATGACACCGGCGGAGTTCGGGGAGTCCCAGACCTCCAGCTTGTACTCCAGGTTCAGCGGGACGTCACCGAAGGCGCGGCCCTCGAGGCGGACGTAGGCCCACTTGCGGTCGTCCAGCCAGGCGACGTAGTCGGACGGGCCGATGTGGACGTTCTTGGCGCCCAGGTCACGGTCCTTGATCTGGGAGGTGACGGCCTGGGTCTTGGAGATCTTCTTGGACTCCAGGCGCTCGCGCTCGAGCATGTTCTTGAAGTCCATGTTGCCGCCGACGTTCAGCTGCATGGTGCGCTCGAGGATGACACCGCGGTCCTCGAAGAGCTTCGCCATCACGCGGTGCGTGATGGTGGCGCCGACCTGCGACTTGATGTCGTCACCGACGATCGGGACGCCGGCCTCGGTGAACTTGTCCGCCCACTCCTTGGTGCCGGCGATGAACACCGGGAGGGCGTTCACGAAGGCGACCTTGGCGTCGATGGCGCACTGGGCGTAGAACTTGGCGGCCTCCTCGGAGCCCACCGGCAGGTAGCAGACCAGGACGTCGACCTTGGTGTCCTTCAGGACCTGGACGACGTCGACCGGGGCCTCGTCGGACTCCTCGATGGTCTCCAGGTAGTACTTGCCGAGGCCGTCGAGGGTGTGGCCGCGCTGGACGGTGACGCCGGTCGGCGGCACGTCGCAGATCTTGATGGTGTTGTTCTCGCTGTTGCCGATGGCGTCGGCCAGGTCGAAGCCGACCTTCTTGGCGTCGACGTCGAACGCGGCGACGAACTCCACGTCACGGACGTGGTAGTCGCCGAACTGCACGTGCATCAGCCCGGGGACCTTGCCGGCCGGGTCGGCGTCCTTGTAGTACTCGACACCCTGCACCAGCGACGCGGCGCAGTTACCGACGCCCACGATGGCTACGCGAACCGAACCCATTCCGGTTGCTCCCTGTGATCTCATGAGTTCCGTCGGAAGACCGACGGTTCTCGTATTTCATCTCTGTATGACTGGATGACGGGCGCGCGCTGCGCCCACACCTGCCGTCCGCCCTGGTCTGCTGTGACACCGGGCACCGGCGGTCAGCGCTCCCTGTCGGAGCGCCCCGGGCGGTCGTGCGGTGGCCTCGGCGGGTCCGAGGACCCGGCCTCCTGGCCACGGCCGTCCGAAGTCCGTGGATCTCCCGCACCGGTGCGCCCGGTCCGGGTGGCCCGCTCGGTCTCGATCAGCTCGTTGAGCCAGCGGACCTCCCGCTCCACCGATTCGAGACCGTGCCGCTGGAGTTCCAGTGTGTAGTCGTCGAATCGGTCGCGGGTACGGGCGATCGAGCTGCGCATCCGCTCCAGCCGCTCCTCCAGCCGGCTGCGCCGCCCCTCCAGGACGCGCATGCGCACCGCGCGGTCGGTCTGGCCGAAGAACGCGAAGCGCACGCCGAAGTGCTCGTCCTCCCAGGCGTCCGGGCCCGAGTCGGCCAGCAGCTCCTCGAAGCGCTGCTTGCCGTCGGCGGAGAGCCGGTAGACGATCTTCGACCGCTTGCCGTTGAGCGCGGTCGCCGGGACGTACTCGACGTCCGGGTTGTCCTCGACCAGGAAACCCTGGGCGACCAGGCTCTTCAGGCAGGGGTAGAGCGTGCCGTAGGAGAAGGCGCGGAACGACCCGAGCAGCACATTGAGCCGCTTGCGCAGCTCGTAGCCGTGCATCGGGGCGTCGTGGAGCAGACCCAGGACGGCGAACTCCAGTACCCCGGAGCGTCTGCTCATGCCGTCCTGCCTCCCTTCCCGCGTTGTGTCCCGACCGTTGTGCCGGATCGATGTGTCGGTCCGATGTATCGGCTCGATATATCGAGAGAACAGTAGACCTGGGTCACTGAACGGGCAAGGGGGGCACGGGTGAACGTGATCACAGGATTCCGAACGGCCTTCAGAAAACCTTCAGGAAGGCCTCGGTCAAGCCCCAGGAAGGCCGCGTTGGCAACGGCCATGTAATGATCTGGCGGCATTTTGTGGCTTTTGTTACTTAATGCCCGATTAGTAGCTGTTTACAGGTGCGTACGCTGTCGCGTGTGCACGAGGACCACCTCCGGGGTGTAGGGCGGTTTCGGGCATCGGAAGTGAACCCTGCCCTCAGGTCCGAAGCGGCCTGACCGAGGAGTTGCTGGAAGATGAGCGATCACCGGCGTAGGCCCAACCCGGGCGGTGAACAGCCTCCGGGCGGCCGGGCGGCTGGTCAACGTCCGTCCGCCTATGGCCCCCCTGATGGTGCGCCTTCGCGCAGCCGGCCCGCCGGGATGCGCGAGACTGCCCAGCAGCCTCGGCTGACCAGGGCCGAGATGCGCAAGCAGTCCCAGAAGGGCAGTCCCCCGAGCGGACCGCCCGGCGGGCCCACCGGGCGCGGCGGCGGCCGCGGCGGTGGCAATGGCGGCGGCAAGGGACCGGGCAAGAAGCGGTTCATCGACTACCCCCGGTACGGCAAGTCCGGGATCCGTCGCTGGCTGCCGTCCTGGAAGCTGATCCTGACGACGTTCCTGATCTTCTTCGGCAGCGGGGTGGCCGCGGTCGGCGTCGCGTACGCGATGACGCCCGTTCCCAACCCCAACGACCTGGTGAACGAGCAGAACAACATCTACTACTGGGCCGACGGTTCGGAGATGACCCGCAAGGGCTCCACCAACCGCCAGGTGACCCCGCTTGACAGCATCAGCCCGGCGGCCCAGAAGGCGGTGGTCGCCGCCGAGAACGAGACCTTCTGGACCGACAAGGGTATCGACCCCAAGGGCATCGCCCGCGCGGTCTACAAGATGGCCAGCGGTGGTTCGACCCAGGGTGGCTCGACCATCACCCAGCAGTACGTGAAGAACGCTTACCTGAACCAGGACCAGACGCTCAGCCGTAAGTTCAAGGAAATCTTCATCACGCTGAAGATCAATCGGCAGAAGTCGAAGCAGGACATCCTCGAGGGCTACCTGAACACCAGCTGGTTCGGCCGCGGCGCCACCGGTATCCAGGCCGCCGCGCAGGCGTACTACGGAGTGGACGCCAAGGACGTCAACGTCTGCCAGGGCGCGATGCTGGCGGGTCTGCTCAAGGGCGCGACGTACTACGACCCGACGCTCAGCGACTCCAACCGCAAGAACATGCAGGAGCGCTGGAACTACGTTCTGACCCGGATGGTCGTCACCAAGGCGATCACCCAGGCGGACCGGGACAACTGCGGTGCCACCTTCCCGGAGCCGATCAAGAAGAAGGCCCCGTCCAACATGAACGGCGAGGTCAGCTACCTGGTCGACCTCGCCGACAAGTACCTGGCGGCCAAGGACCCGACGATCACCCAGGCCTCCATCGACAAGGGCGGCTACCTGATCCACACCACCTTCGACAAGAACAAGGTGGCGGAGCTGAAGAAGGCCGTCGACGACGTCAAGTCGGAGAACCTCCACCCGGACACGTCGGACAAGGACAAGTACGTCCAGGTCGGCGCGGCCTCGGTGGTCCCCGGTGACGGCGCGATCGTGGCGATCTACGGCGGCGACGGCGTGGAGAACGGCCACTACACCGACAATGCCGACACCGTCGGCATCCCGGTCGGTTCGACCTTCAAGCCCTTCGTCCTGGCGACCGCCATGCAGACCGGCGTGCAGACCAAGACCGGGAGCGACGGCAATCCGGCCAGGATCAGCATCAACAGCCTCTACAACGCCAACAACATGAGCCAGATCTACAAGGCGGACGGCTCACCCGCGATCGGCGACGACGGCAAGCCGTACCACCAGAGGAACGACGACGACAACATGCCCGGGGCCGTCACGCTGAAGACGGCCATGCAGTACTCCTACAACGTGCCGTTCGTTCAGCTCGGCCAGGACGTCGGCGGCAGCAACGTCGAGAAGATGGCCATCGCCCTGGGCCTGCGCAAGGACTCCCTGGCGCCGAACACCTCGCTCACCTACCCGCTGGGCACCTCGACCCCGAGTGCGATCCGGATGGCCTCCGCGTACTCGGTGTTCGCCGCCCGGGGGCAGCAGGTCGACCCGTACTCGGTGACCAAGGTGCTCTACCAGGGTGTGGAGAAGCCGGCCTTCAACCGTCCGAAGAACGCCACCAAGACGGTGCTGGACCAGCCCGTCGCGGACAACATCACCGACGTCCTGCAGAACGTGGCGGAGAACGGCACCGGTAAGAAGGGGACGAAGGACCTGGGCCGTCCGGTGGCCGGCAAGACCGGTACCACCGACGCCGGTACCTCGGCCTGGTGGGTCGGCTACACCCCGCAGCTGGCCACCTCGGTCGGTATGTGGCGCGAGGAGCCGGGCAAGCCGGGTCTGCTCTCGCTGGTCGGTACGGCCGGTCAGACCACCATCCACGGTGGTGACTTCCCGACCGAGATCTTCACCCGCTACATGAAGGTGGCGCTGGCCGACCAGAAGGCGCTGGACTTCCCGACCTCGGACATCACCGGTACGGAGGTCGACTCCAAGCAGGCGCCGCCGCCGAGCCCCTCGGCCGCCCCGTCGACCGCTCCGTCGACCAGCCCGTCGGCCAGCGCCAGCACCGGGCCGAGCCCGTCCGCCAGCTCGTCCCGCCCGGCGGAGCCGAGCAACTCGCCGGGGCCGTCGGAGAGCTGCTTCTTCGGGCCGCTCTGCAGCTCGCCCTCGCCCTCGCGCAGCAAGCCGCCCCGTCCGGGCAAGTCCAGTACGCCGCCGAACCCCAGCTCCAGCCCGACCGACGGCGGAGCCGCGAACCAGGTGGCGGGCAACTGACCGCAGTGGTGCAAGGCCGGTGGGGGGGGGGGGGGGGGGGGGTGGGAGTGGTGATCCTGCTCAAGGGCTATCTGGCTTCGCCCGTCCTGCTCAACCTCAG
>NZ_JBVIMH010000006.1:247998-272181 GCF_055579945.1 Kitasatospora sp. NPDC032150
TAACTAGAAAAAAAAAAGGAACACGTAACCGAGCAAGACCCCTCCCCCTCCCCCCCCCCCCCCCCCCCCCCCCCCCCCCCCCCCCCCCCCCCCCCCCCCCCCCCCCACCGGCCTTTTCGGCGCCGCCCGCAGGCCGAGGCGCCTCGTGGGCTCAGGGCTGGTGCGGCATCATGTCCGCCATGACGTCGAGCACGCGTGACCAGATCTCCGGCCCCGCGCCCGCCCCCGGCCAGGGGCCGCCGCCGAACACCGTGGTCGTCCCGGCGGACGAGGATCCGGTGGCGGCGGCCGGCAGCGAGCTGTTCGGCGGGCCGCCCGGACGGCGGGCGCTGCTCGGGGTCTCCTGGTGGACCGCGGCGCGCGTCCTGGCACTGGTGACGATCCTGGTCTCGGTGCTCGGCATCGCGCAGAAGGTGCCCTGCTACGACGACGGCTGGTTCCACGGCGCGACCGCGCAGTACACCCACGCCTGTTACAGCGACATCCCGCACCTGTTCACCGGGCGCGGCTTCTCGATCGGCCTGCACCCCTACGTGGACCGGCTGCCGATGCCCACCCCGGACATGCAGTACCTGGAGTACCCGGTGCTCACCGGGCTCTTCATGCAGGTCGCAGCCTGGCTGACGCCCACCGGGGGCGCCATCGAGACCCGTGAGCAGTGGTTCTGGCTGGTCAACGCCGGAATGCTGATGATCTGCGCGGTGGTCGCCGCGGTGGCGCTCTCCCGGACCCACCGCCGCCGCCCCTGGGACGCGCTGCTGTTCGCGCTCGCTCCCTGCCTGGCGCTGGACTCCACCATCAACTGGGACCTGCTCGCGGTCGCCCTGACCGCCGTGGCGATGGCTTGCTGGTCCGGCCGCCGGACGGTGCTGGCGGGTGTCTTCATCGGCCTGGCGACCGCCGCCAAGCTCTACCCCGTGCTGCTGCTGGGACCGCTGCTGGTGCTCTGCTGGCGGACCGGACGCTGGCGGGCGTTCGGGCAGACGGCGGGCGCCGCGGCGGGCTCCTGGCTGCTGGTGAACCTGCCGGTCATGCTGGCCAACTGGCAGGGCTGGGCGACCTTCTACACCTTCAGCCAGGTCCGCAAGGAGGACTACGGCTCGTTCTGGCTGATCCTGATGCAGGACCGGGGCATGCAACTGGACACCCTCAACACCTGGATCGCGGTGCTGCTGATCGCCTGCTGCCTGGGGATCGGCTGGCTGGCGCTGTCCGCGCCGCGCCGGCCGCGCTTCGCCCAGCTGGTGTTCCTGGTGGTGGCCGCCTTCGTGCTCACCAACAAGGTGTACTCGCCGCAGTACGTGCTCTGGCTGACCCCGCTGGCCGCGCTGGCCCGGCCGCGCTGGCGGGACCTCCTGATCTGGCAGGCCTGCGAGGTGCTCTACTTCCTCGGCATCTGGTCCTACCTGGCCTACGTCGGGGACTCCAAGCAGCACGGGATCGGGCAGGACTGGTACCACTTCGCCATCGTGCTGCACCTGGCCGGCACGCTGTACCTGTGCGGGATGGTGATCCGCGACATCCTGCGGCCCGAGCGGGACCCGGTGCGCTGGGACGGCAGTGAC
The DNA here is from genome assembly GCF_055579945.1 of Kitasatospora sp. NPDC032150. Classification (NCBI taxonomy): domain Bacteria; kingdom Bacillati; phylum Actinomycetota; class Actinomycetes; order Kitasatosporales; family Streptomycetaceae; genus Kitasatospora; species Kitasatospora sp. NPDC032150. Next base: position 249,564 of record NZ_JBVIMH010000006.1, read on the forward strand.
GACCCCTCGGGCGGGGTGCTGGACTTCGCGCCCGACGCCTTCGTGCTGGGCCCGGCGCGGCGGCTGCACGAGGAGGAGGGCTACGCCGGGTACGTCCCGGCGGGCCGGGGCGACCGGCTCACCGAGGAGGAGCGGCGCTGAGCTCGCAGGGCCGGGGAGCGGTTGGCCGGGCCGCGCGCCCCTGGTCCGCTCGTCCCCGTCGCTGAGCGGTCCACCCGGTACGGGACCGTGGCGAGGGGCTCACCGCTGCGGGCGCCGCCGTGCGGGCGGGGTTCAGCGGTCGGCGACCAGGTCGAAGTGGGTCGTGGTGTGGCGGACGTTGAGACTGAGCTCGTCGCCCGGGACGGGGGCCTTGGCGGCGTCGGCCGGCAGGAAGAGGATGCTCACCTGCATGTGCGGCGGCTCGGCGAACCAGAGCTGTTTGCCGCTCCATGAGTACGGCGAGAGGGTGCGGTTGACGGTGGCGAGCCCGGCCCTGGCCAGGCCCTTGGCCCGGGGGAGGACGCCGTGCAGGTACTTGGGCGCCTCCAGGCCGACCCCGTGCGCGGTGCCGCCGGTGACCACCAGCAGATGCCCGTCCGAGGGCGCCTTGTGCTGGCGGTAGCCGTACCGCTCGCCGCGGATCACCGGGGTGACGTCCAGCACCGTGGCGCAGGCCTGGAGCGAGCTGACGTCGCCCAGCCAGAGCCGGGTGCCGATCCGCGAGCGGAAGGCGGTGCCGGGGAACCGCCCGGCCAGCCGGGACAGGTCGGCGGCGGAGAGGTGGCTCAGGTAGACGGTCGAGGTGGGCAGTCCGGCGCCGGCGATCGCCTCCACCCACCCGGTGACCTCGGCCACCGGATCCGAGCCGTCCGGGCGGTCCAGCGGCAGGTGCAGCGCGAAGCCCTCGAAGCTGAACCCGCCCACCGGCAGCCGGGCGAGGTCGGCGTGGCTGATGCCGTGTCTGCGCATGCTGGTCATGCACTCCACGACCACCCGGCTGCCCGCCTCAAGCGCCTGGAGCGCCTCCGCGTGGGCGACCGTACGGACCACCCGGTGCGGCAGCCGCCCGCCCGGCTCGCCGGCCCGGTGGGGGGTGAGCACCAGCAGTTCGCCGTCGTACCGGTCGAGCAGCCCGGCCGCCTCGTGCGCGGTGCCGACCGCGAGGGTGCCGGTGCCGAGCCGGGTGGCCTCCCTGGCCAGGCGCTCGTTGCCGAAGCCGTACCCGTTGCCCTTGGCCACCGGTACCAGGCCGGGGAACTCCGCCAGTACCGACTGCTGGTGCGCGCGCCAGCGGGCGGTGTCCACGTACAGCGACAGCGTCATCGGATCTTCTCCCCGTGGTTGGTGACGGCGGCTCGGCCACGACGGCGGCGGTGGGCGTCGAGGACGGTGGCTCAGCGGCGCGACATGTAGAGGTCGAGCGCCTTGTGCAGCAGCTTGTTGAGCGGGAAGTCCCACTCGCCCAGGTACTCGGCGGCCTGGCCTCCCGTGCCCACCTTGAACTGGATCAGGCCGAAGAGGGGGTCGTTCTCGTCCAGGGTGTCGCCGATACCGCGCAGGTCGTAGACGCTGGCACCGAGTGCGTAGGCGTCGCGCATCATCCGCCACTGGATCGCGTTCGACGGCTTGACCTCGCGCTTGTGGTCGGCCGAGGCGCCGTAGGAGTACCAGACGTGCTCGCCGACGGTGAGCATGGTGGTCGCGGCCAGCGCCTCGCCCTCGTGGTAGGCGATGTAGAGGCGCATCCGGTCCGGGTTCTCGGCGGTGAGGGCCTGCCACATCTGCTCGAAGTAGCCGAGCGGGCGCGGGGTGAACCGGTCGCGCTCCGCGGTGACCAGGTACAGCTGGTGGAAGACCTTCAGGTGCTCGTAGCCGCCCTGGACCACCTCGACGCCGCTCTTCTCGGCCTTCTTGATGTTCCGCCGCCAGAGCTGGTTGAAGCCTCGCTGGACGTCGTCGAGCGAGCGGCCCGCCAGCGGGACCTGGAAGACGTACCGCGGCTGGACGTCGCCGAAGCCGGCGCCGCCGTCCTCGCCCTGCAGCCAGCCGGCCTTGCGCAGCCGGTCGGCGACCTCGAAGGCGCGCGGCTCGTACCAGTCGGGGCCGACGTCGCGCAGCCGCCGGGCCTCCTGGCCGGCGATGGCCTCCTTGATGGTGGTGGCGCCCCAGCGGCGGACCACCACCGGCGGGCCCATCTTCACCGAGAAGGCGCCCTGTGACTTGAGATGGGCGAGCATCGGCCGCAGCCACCGGTCCAGGTCGTGGTCGAACCAGTCGATCACGGGGCCCTCGGGCAGGTACGCCAGGTAGCGCTTGACCTTGGGCAGCTGGCGGTAGAGCACCAGGCCCGCGCCGACCAGCTCGCCCGTGTCGTCGAACCAGCCGAGGCTCTCGTGGCGCCACTCGGACTTCACCTGTCCCCAGGCGGGCACCTGCATGTGGCTGGCCGAGGGGCGGGAGGCGATGAACGCCAGGTGTTCCTCGCGGGTGATCGTCCTCAGGCGCAGGCTCATGCCCCCACCTCGCTGCGCTCGGCAGTGGTTCCGCCGAGCACGGCCCGGATGACTCGCTCGCTCATGGCTCTGTGCTCCTCCTCGTTCGGCCGGTCCAGAGTGACCCTATCGCCCGATTGGTCCGATTCGTTCGGGTAGAGCCCGGTGGCGCGGACGAACTGACGGCGCCCCCTCCGCGACCTGTGCACAGGTATGTACGCGGTGGGGCGCCGGAAGTTACGCGGGTTCTGCGGCGTGCCGCGGTTGATCAGGGCGTGCGTTTCACCACAGGCCCCCGAACAGACCGCCGTGCGCCATGCCCAGGTAGAAGCCGATCGCGGCGGCGCCGAGCGTGATCATCAGGACGAACCGTTCGGCCGTGGTCACCGACACGAACTGGCCCCAGAGGCCCGTGATGATCCCGAAGAGTCCGGTCCACGAGCTGAGCAGGTGCAGGTCGGAGAAGAAGGAGCTGAAGAAGGCGGTCAGGCCGAGCACGGCGGTGAGGCCGACGAGGGTGTTCTCCCTCGGGTGTCGGTGGCCGTCGGTGTTGAGGGTGATCTGCGGGAAACGGCGGATGGTCTGTGCCATGGGACCCACCTCCGATGGAGGAACACAGTCGTTCCGTACAGGTTCCCGCTGGTAGGCCCGGGATCACAACCGGTATGCGTTTTGTTCGGCCGTATGGGTGCGGGTAGGCTGTGCGGACTGCACTGGTGTAGTTGTGCCCCCGTATGCCCTCTCATGGGCCGGGGGGCCGATTGTCAGTCCCGGTGACTACGGTCGCCGGTAGATCGTCGCTGTACCGGTGCGACGCTGCACAACCCTCCTGCCACGGAGAGACCGTGGCCGCTGAGTCCAAAGGAGGTGGGTTACTCATGCGTCACTACGAGCTGATGGTCATCCTCGACCCCTCGGTCGAGGAGCGCGCTGTCTCCCCCCTGATCGAGAGCTTCCTCAACGTTGTCCGCCAGGGTGGCGGCAAGGTGGAGAAGGTCGACACCTGGGGTCGTCGCCGTCTGGCTTACGAGATCAACAAGCAGTCCGAGGGCATCTACTCGGTCATCGACCTCAAGGCCACGCCTGAGGTCGTCAAGGAGCTCGACCGCCAGCTTGGCCTGAGCGAGTCGGTTCTGCGGACCAAGGTCCTGCGCCCGGACACCCACTGAGTCCACACCCGGCGCCTTCGGGCGTCAGGTGACTCGCGCCGCTGGTGCACACGTGACCGTTTCACGTGAAACACCCGCGGCAAGCACCGCAGAACTCCTTTCCGAGAGGTCATCACCACCATGGCAGGCGAGACCGTCATCACCCTCGTCGGCAATCTCGTCGACGACCCCGAGCTGCGCTTCACCCCGTCGGGTGCGGCGGTCGCGAAGTTCCGCATCGCGTCCACCCCGCGCACCTTCGACCGCCAGACCAACGAGTGGAAGGACGGCGAGAGCCTCTTCCTCACGTGCAACGTCTGGCGTCAGCCGGCGGAGAACGTGGCCGAGTCGCTGCAGCGCGGCATGCGCGTGATCGTGCAGGGCCGACTGCGCCAGCGGTCTTACGAGACCAAGGAAGGCGAGAAGCGGACGGTTTTCGAGGTCGAGGTCGACGAGGTCGGCCCGAGCCTGCGTTCGGCGACCGCCAAGGTCACCCGGGCCAACCGCTCCGGCGGTCCCGGCGGCCAGGGCGGCTACGGCGGCCAGCAGGGCGGGGGCGGCTACGGCGGCCAGCAGGGCGGCTGGGGCGGTCAGCCCGGTGGGCAGTCCGGCCCGTCCGACGATCCGTGGGCGTCCAGCGGCCCCTCCGGCGGTGGCCAGGGCGGCGGCTGGGGTGCCCCGTCCGGTGGCGGCTACTCGGAAGAGCCTCCGTTCTAAGCGGTGCACGCCGGACCCGTTCGGTGAACGGGTCTCGGCAGGCTGAGAGATTTCGTGCGTTCCGCAGGTGCCAGGCACCTGCGGAGCGTCAACCCAAATGGAGCACATGATGGCGAAGCCGCCTGCTCGCAAGCCCAAGAAGAAGGTTTGCGTCTTCTGCAAGGACAAGGTCAACTACGTTGACTACAAGGACACGAACCTGCTGCGGAAGTTCATCTCCGACCGCGGCAAGATCCGTGCCCGCCGGGTGACCGGCAACTGCACCCAGCACCAGCGTGACGTCGCCACGGCCGTGAAGAACAGCCGTGAGATGGCGCTGCTGCCCTACACCTCCACCACGCGCTAAGAGAGGGTGACCGAAGAATGAAGATCATCCTCACTCACGAGGTCCCCGGTCTCGGCAGCGCCGGTGAGGTCGTCGAGGTCAAGGACGGCTACGCCCGCAACTACCTGGTCCCGCGTGGCTACGCCATCCGCTGGACCAAGGGTGGCCAGAAGGACGTCGACGCCATCCGTCGCGCCCGGAAGATCCACGAGATCCAGACCCTCGAGGCCGCCACCGAGGTCAAGGCCAAGCTGGAGGCTCTGCAGGTCAAGCTGGCCGTTCGCTCCGGCGAGGCCGGCCGCCTGTTCGGCTCGGTGACCCAGGCCGACGTGGTCGAGGCCATCAAGCTCGCCGACGGCCCGGTCGTGGACAAGCGCGCCGTCGCGATCGCCTCGCCGATCAAGACCGTGGGCACCCACAAGGTCTCGGTCAAGCTGCACTCCGACGTCCAGGCCAACATCGACATCGTCGTCGCCTGAACGAAGGCGCAGCAGCCCTCCGGGGCGCCGTGCAGAACCGAGGGCCGGTCTCCTCTCCCGATGGAGAGGGGGCCGGCCTTCGGCCGTTCCCCCGGGCGGGCGTGTTCCGCGTGGGCGCTCAGGCGCGTACGGCGCCCGGGACCAGCCAGTGGCCGCCGCGCACGCGGGCGGTGAGGAAGGCCGCGCGGACCAGCATGAACAGGTTCCAGGCCCACCAGAGGGCGGTCAGGCCGCCACCGAGTGCGGGCACCGACCAGGCCACCGGGGCGAAGACCGCGAGCGTGGCGAGCATCGCCCGGGCCAGGTAGGGGCCGTCCCCGGCACCCATCAGCACACCGTCCAGGACGAAGACCACCCCACCCACCGGCTGGGTGAGGGCGGCCAGCAGCAGGACACCCGCGAGCTGCTGCCGGACGTGCGGATCGGGGGTGAACAGCGGGACGTACAGCGGCCGGGCCAGCACCAGCAGCAGGCCGAGCAGTACCCCGGAGCCGATGCCCCACTCCACCATCCGGCGGGTCGCCGTCCTGGCACCGGGCAGGTCCCCGGCGCCCAGGTGGCGCCCGATCATCGCCTGGCCGGCGATGGCGATGGCGTCCAGGGCGAAGGCGAGGAACCCCCAGAGCGTCATGGCGATCTGGTGCGCGGCGACCGCGGTGTCGCCGAGCCGGGCGGCCACGGCGGTGGCGATCAGCAGGACGCCGCGCAGGCTCATGGTCCGGATCACCAGCGGGCCTCCGGCCCTGGCGCAGGCCCGGATGCCGGCCGGGTCGGGCCGCAGCCGGGCACCCTCGCGACGCGCCCCGCGGACCACCACCACCAGGTAGACGGCGGCCATCGCGGTCTGCGCCAGCACGGTGCCCCAGGCCGAGCCGGCCACCCCGAGCCCGGCGCCGTAGACCAGGCCGATGTTGAGCAGCAGGTTGGCGGTGAAGCCGCCGATCGCCACCAGCAGCGGGGTGCGGGTGTCCTGGAAGCCGCGCAGCACCCCGGTGGCGGCCAGTACCAGCAGCATCGCCGGTATCCCCAGGGCGCTGATCCGCAGATAGCCGACGGCGTACGGCAGGGCGGTCGGGGAGGCGCCGAGGGTGCGGGCCGCCCAGGGGGCCAGCAGCAGCATCAGGCCGGCCACGCCGGCCGAGAGCAGCAGGGCGAGCCAGATCCCGTCGATGCCCTGTTGGACGGCGGCCCGGCGGTCTCCGGCGCCGAGCCGGCGGGAGACCGCCGCGGTGGTGGCGTAGGCGAGGAAGACGAAGGTCGCGGCGGCGGTGGTGAGGGCGGCGGAGGCGATGCCGAGACCGGCGAGCTGGGCGGTGCCCAGGTGTCCGACGATCGCGGAGTCGGCCATCAGGAAGAGCGGCTCTGCGACCAGTGCCCCGAAGGCCGGGACAGCCAGGGCGAGGATCTCCCGGTCGTGCCGACGGCGGGCGGGGGCGGTTGTCATGGGGACAAGCGTACTCATCCACAGGTAAGTATCAATATTGCCCTATGTCTATTACTCGAAATCTTGATCGAAGAGTGGGTCGACCGGCTGCCCGGGGCGCTCTCCGGGCTGTGTGAAGAATTTCTCATGCACAGCCGGTGGAAAGAGTTATCGCAGGTCAGAGAGTTGACGCCAACCGGATTGTGTGGTTATCCACAGTGCTGTCCACAGACTTGTACACAGCTTTCCGGGGGTTCTCCACAGGTCAGGGCTGTTCATCCACACAGCCTGTGGATAACCGCCTTGGCCGATCGCCACCCGTCCCCGTAGCGTGGTCGTCTGACCGCCGCGCCACCTGTGCGCCACCTGCTACCCGGCGCCGGGATCCGGCGCGTTGGCGTATGAAAGGTGATGCGCCATCGGCAAGGCCAGCTCCACCCGCACCACCACTCGCTGATCGGGGAACACGCGTGACCGGCCCCCAGTACGACGACCACGACGTTCCTCCCCCGCCGGAGGACGACTGGCAGCCGTCGGACGATGCCTTCCCCCCCGGCCCGTTCTCGGACGCCTTCCCCGACGCCCCCTTCCCGGACGGTGCCGGCGACCGCCTGCCGGTCAGCCGCCGGCCGTCGGACGGCGAGGGCCGGGGCGCCTTCCAGAAGGGCGGCGACCGCAAGGGCGGCTTCGACCGGAAGAAGCGCGACGACGCCCCGGGCGAGGGCCGCTCGGGCGTGGACGGCTTCGAGCGGGTACCTCCGCAGGACCTGGCGGCCGAACAGTCGGTCCTCGGCGGCATGCTGCTGTCCAAGGACGCCATCGCCGACGTCGTCGAGGTGCTCAAGCCGGCCGACTACTACCGCCCGGCCCACGAGCTGATCCACGGCGCCATCCTCGACCTCTACGCCAGGGGCGAGCCGGCCGACCCGATCACCGTCGCCGGCGAGCTGACCAAGCGCGGCGAGCTCGCCCGCGTCGGCGGTGCGTCCTACCTGCACACCCTGGTCAACTCGGTGCCCACCGCGGCCAACGCCGAGTACTACGCCGAGATCGTCCACGAGCGGGCCGTGCTCCGCCGCCTGGTCGAGGCCGGCACCCGGATCGCCGGTATGGGTTACGCGGCCGAGGGCGACGTGGACGAGATCGTCAACGCCGCCCAGGCGGAGATCTACGCCGTCACCGAGCAGCGCACCAACGAGGATTACGCGCCGCTGGCCGACATCATGGAGGGCGCCCTCGACGAGATCGAGGCGATCGGCTCCCGACAGGGCCAGATGTCCGGTGTCCCCACCGGCTTCGCCGACCTGGACGCGCTCACCAACGGTCTGCACCCCGGTCAGATGATCGTCATCGCGGCCCGTCCCGCGATGGGTAAGTCCACCCTGGCGCTGGACTTCACCCGCGCCTGCTCGATCCACCACAACCTGCCGAGCGTGATCTTCTCGCTCGAAATGGGGCGCAACGAGATCGCGATGCGCCTGCTCTCCGCCGAGGCCCGGGTCGCCCTGCACCACATGCGCTCCGGCAACATGACCGACGACGACTGGACCCGGGTCGCCCGTCGGATGCCCGACGTCACCAACGCCCCGCTCTACATCGACGACTCGCCGAACCTGTCGATGATGGAGATCCGCGCCAAGTGCCGCCGGCTCAAGCAGCGCAACGACCTCAAGCTCGTGGTCATCGACTACCTCCAGCTGATGCAGTCGGGCGGCTCCCGCCGCGCCGAGAACCGCCAGCAGGAGGTCTCGGACATGTCCCGTAACCTCAAGCTGCTCGCCAAGGAGCTCGAGCTCCCGGTCATCGCGCTCTCCCAGCTGAACCGTGGTCCCGAGCAGCGTACGGACAAGAAGCCGATGGTCTCGGACCTCCGTGAGTCCGGCTCCATCGAGCAGGACGCCGACATGGTCATCCTGCTCCACCGCGAGGACGCCTACGAGAAGGAGTCCCCCCGCGCCGGTGAGGCCGACCTGATCGTCGCCAAGCACCGTAACGGTCCCACCGCCACCATCACCGTCGCCTTCCAGGGCCACTACTCCCGCTTCGTCGACATGACTCGGGACGTGACTTGATGAACCGCGGCAGGCGTTCGTTGACTACGTCAGGCCGTTCCAGGTTGAGTCCGTGGCCGACCCGTCGCACGATCTCGGCCTGAACCCCGGGGATCAGGGCGGTGACCCTTTCCAGTACTGACTACCACCTCGGTCGACTCTTCCCCGATTCGCAAGCCTCCGACGGCTGCGGCAGAGCAACCACGTGAACCAGCGCCGACCGTAGGCAGGTCGGCGAGCGCGCGGTCAGAACCAGTGCAGGCAGTGCGGGGGGCGCTCGGCGCGAAAGAGGGCGTCAGCGAGGGTGGCCGCGCCCGGGCGGTGGGCCCGGACGTGTCCGGCACGCACGAGCGTGCTCGGGGCGGTGCCGCCGAGGTAGACCGAGCCCAGGTCGCTCACGTCCAGGGACAGGTCGGGCTCCCGGCCCGTCGGGACGCAGTCGGCCTTGCCGTCCCGGATGGTCAGCAGGTAGCGGCCGTGCTCGCCGAGGAACCGGTCGGCGACGTCGAGGACGAGCTCGCCGTCCGTGAACCAGCCGCGCGCGGTCAACGCACGCGGGACGTCCAGCAGCCGTACCCAGAGCCAGTCGGTGTTGTCGCTCACCTGGCCGGCGTTGAAGTCCGCGAGCTGCCAGCGCAGCGGGTGCTCGGGCGGGAAGTGCTTGAACACGACCTGGGCGACCAGGTCGTGTCCGAGTACGAACCGGGCCAGGGCCGTGTGGACGGCGTCGTCGATGGCGATGGTCTCGTCGACCGTCAAGGTGTCGCCCTCGCCGATCGAGTAGCTGGCGTACCCGTCCGGGACGCCGTCGGCGTCCCGGTGGACGGCGACGTAGCGTGGCGCCGGAGAGACCGGGGGCTGCCCCGCGCCCGAGGCCCACCAGCGGTGCGGCCGGGACAACGCGCCGGGCTGTGCGCGGCGGTACCGGTCGTAGACCTCTTCCAGGATCTCGCCGCACTCGGCACGCCGCAGCAGCTCGACCGAGCCGGTGTCCGAGCCGGTCGCCGGGGCGTCGGCCGTTCCGCGAGCCCGGGGGAGGGCGAGGGCGGCCCGGTGGCGGGGCACCGTCAGCCGCTGCGTGTAGGTCGCCGGTCCGTAGCCGAACCTGCCGTAGATCGGGGCCTCGGTGGCCAGCAGTACGGAGAGGAACTCCCCACGGGCCCGCAGCTCGGTGAGCTGATGCCGCATCATCGCGCTGAGCACGCCCTGGCGGCGGTGCGAGGGCAGGACGCCGACGGCGCTCACCCCGGCGGCCGGGACGAGGACCTCACCGGGCAGGGTGAGCTCGAAGGAGTACGCACCGGCGGTGCCGACGGGCCGCCCGTCCGCCGTCATGGCGAGCAGGCTGCGGTCCATTTCGAGCGCCGACCACCAGGCCCCGCCGCCGTCCTCGGTCGGGGTTTCCGGGAAGCGCCCGAACGCGGCATGGAGCGTGTCGACGAAGACGCCGAGGTCCTGGTCGGTCGTGGGACGGATCTGCATTGCTGCCGCTGCCTCCTCGGGATGCCGGCACCACGACTCGTGATGTCCGGTCACAGTGCAGCGTTGACCCGTGGACGGGTCAAGAGAATTACGGCCGCGGCCGGTCACAGCACATCGCGGTCACAGTCCGGCCCCGGGGTGAGTTGCGGTGCAGGTTCCGGATTCTGGTGGCGGATTCCGGGTTCGGACGGCGTTGCGACACGCCGCTCGGCGAACGCCTGCTTGAGGCTGTCCGCAGCCACTTCTGAATGATGGTCAGCCAGCGCGCACGCGGAGGAGGGCGGCCGGGAAGGACCGGCCCGTGCTTCCGGCCGCCGACGCACCGGCGGTGGATCTCGGCTCCTGGGGCTACCGCTACTGTCGAACGCCCGTGGCAAAATCAGCGGGTGCAGATCGGGATGCTGGGGCCATTGCAGGTTCGCACGGACGACGGCGGCTTGGCCGACGTGCCGGGTGCACGGCTGCGCGGACTGTTGATCGCCCTCGCGCTCAGGCCGGGTCACGTGGTCCCGAAGGCGTCGCTCGTCGACTGGATCTGGGGGGAGTACCCGCCCGCCGATGCGACGAACGCCCTGCAACGCCTGGTTTCCCGGTTGCGGAAGGCACTACCGGACGGGGTGGTCGAGGGGCAGACGGACGGCTACCGGCTGACGGTGGAGCCCGATGCCGTCGACGCCGTGCGGTTCGAACGCCTCGTCATCGCGGGCCAGGCCCGCACCGAGGACGGTTCCCGGCGGGTGCGGCTGCTGCGCGAGGCACTCGGGCTGTGGCGCGGTGCGGCCATGCAGGACGTCGGTCTGCAGGACAGCGGTGCGTTCGACGCGGCGGTCGCCAGGTTCGAGGGACTACGCCTGACTGCCTTGGAGGATCGGTTCGAAGCGGAGGTCGGCCTCGGTGACGGTGCGGAGCTGGTCACCGAACTGACCGACCTGGTGGCCGCGCACCCGGTGCGGGAGCGGCTCGTCGCCGCGCTGATGCGCGCCCTCGTCGCGGCCGGCCGCGACAGCGAGGCGCTGCAGGTGTTCCAGCGCGCGAGGGAGGCCCTGGCCGACGAGCTGGGCGTCGACCCCTCACCGGAGCTGTCCGCGTTGCACGTCGCGCTGCTGCGGGGCGAGTTGGGACGGCGCGAGGAGACCAGCAAGACCAACCTGCGTGCTGAGCTCACCAGTTTCGTCGGCAAGGACGCCGATGTCGCCGAGGTCCGCGAGCTCATCGCCGAGCACCGGCTCACCACCCTGATCGGGCCGGGTGGCTCGGGCAAGACCAGGCTGGCCACCGAGACCGCGCGCACGCTGCTCGACGAACTGCCGGACGGGGCCTGGCTGGTGGAGCTCGCCGCCATCAGCGCGGATGACGACCTGGCGCGTTCGACGCTCGCCGGGCTGGGCCTGCGGGACGCCCTGCTCGGCGGGACGCCGAACGCGGATCTGACGGACCGTCTCATCGCCGCGATCCGCGAGCGGGAGGCGTTGCTGATCCTGGACAACTGCGAGCACGTGATCGAGTCGGCGGCGGAGTTCGCCCACCGGGTGCTCGGGGAGTGCCGGCGACTGCGGATCCTGGCGACGAGCCGGGAACCGCTCGGCATCACCGGGGAGGCGCTGTGGCCGGTCGAGCCGCTGGCCCTGCCGGAGAGCGGCGCGGGCCGGGGAGAGATCGAGTCCTCAGCCGCCGTGCAGCTGCTGCGGGACCGGGCCGGGGCGGTGCGCCGGGACCTCGCGGTCGACGCCCGCACGCTGGCGACGATGGTGCGCGTCTGCCGGGCGCTGGACGGGATGCCGCTGGCGATCGAACTGGCCGCGGCCAGGCTGCGCACCATGTCCATCGACCAGCTCGCCAACCGGCTCGATGACCGGTTCCGCCTGCTGACCAGCGGCAGCCGGACCGCGCTGCCGCGGCACAAGACGCTGCGCGCGGTGGTCGACTGGAGCTGGGAGCTGCTCACCGACGCCGAACGGATGGTGCTGCGCAGGCTCTCGGTGTTCTCGGGCGGGGCGAGCCTGGAGGCTGCCGAGCGGGTCTGCGTCGGCGACGGGGTCGAGCAGGATGAGGTGCTCGAGCTGCTCACCTCGCTGGCCGAGAAGTCGCTGCTGCGCACGGTGGACGACGACGCCCCGCGCTACCGCATGATCGGGACGATCAGGGAGTACGCCGGGCACCGGCTCGCGGAGGCGGGGGAATCGGACCTGGCGCGCCGGGCGCATCTGGCCCACTTCACCGAGCTCGCCGAGACCGCGGAGCCGCGTCTGCGCCGAGCCGAGCAACTGGAGTGGCTGGCCGCGCTCGAGGCCGAGCACGACAACATCGGTGCCGCGATGCGGGGCGCGCTCGCGGCCGGCGAGGCGCAGGCGGCGATGCGGCTCGCGGCGGGCTGCGGCTGGTACTGGTGGCTCGGCGGGCACCGGGCCGAAGGCCTGGAGCTGATCACCGCGGCCACCGAGACGCCCGGCGAGGTGACCGACGGGGTCCGGGCCACGGTGTACGGCCTCATCGTGATGTTCGCCAGCTCGGGGCGGGGCGACCATCGCCAGGTCGCGGAGTGGGTCCACAAGGCGTACGAGCTCAGCCGGCGCGGTCAGTGCGGCCATCCTGCGCTGTCGCTCGTCGCCCCGCTGGTACGCATGTTGGAGGCACCCGAGGCGATCCTGTCCGCGTTCGAACCGCTGCTCGACGACGAGGACCCCTGGGTGCGCGCGCTGGCCCGGCTGCAGATGGGCAAGATGCGGATCGTGTTCGGCCAGGACGGGCATGACGCGGACGCGTATCTCACGACGGCGCTCGCCGAGTTCCGGGCGCTCGGCGAGCGGTTCGGGATCTCGTTCGCCCTGTCCGAGCTGGCGGACCGGATCGCCGTGCGCGGCGAGTTCGCCGACGCGTGCGAGCACTACGAGCAGGCGATCGAGGTCGTCACCGAGCTCGGCGCCACCGAGGACGTGATCCGGATGCGGTCGCGGCAGGCGCAGCTGTACTGGCTGCTGGGCGATGAGGAGGCCGGCGCGGCCGCCATCGCCGAGGCGCAGCGGTACGCGGAGCGGGTCGCCTGGCCGAACGCGCTGGCCGAGCTGGCCCTCGCGAAGGCGGAACTCGCCCGGTGGAGCGGCAACACCGAGGAGGCGCGCAGGCAAGTCGGCGTCGCGACGGCCATGCTGGGCGACGAAGCGGAGCTGGCGAACGTCCGCGCGGTGACGAACGACCTGCTCGGCTACCTCGCCGACGATCTCGACGAGGCCCGGGCGCACCGCGCGGCGGCCTGCGAGGCGGCGACCGAGGCGGGGTACGCGCCCCTGATCGCGCAGGTGCTGATCGGGGTCGCGGACCTGGCAGTGCGCTGCGACGAGTACGAGCAGGCGGCGCGGCTGCTGGCGGCGAGCGTCGGCGTGCGCGGCCTGCTGGACCGCTCCCACCCGGACGTGGTTCGGGTCACGCAGACGGCGCGGCGCCGCCTCGGCGACGCGAAGTTCGCCGAGGCGGCTCGGGAGGGGGAGCGGACCGGCTGGTCCGAGCTGGTCGCGGTCACGCTCGCTTCTTGAAGGTGGAGACCGCCCACGCGTACCCGACGATCGCGAGCCCGACGCACCAGGCGACGGCGGCCCACGCGTCGCCGGCCGACGGGTGGCCGGTCAGCAGCCCACGCAGCGTTTCGATGATCGGGGTGAACGGCTGGTACTCCGCGAACTGCCGGATGCCGGGGCCCATGGTCTGCGCGGGCACGAACGCGCTGCTCAGGAAGGGCAGCATGATCAGCGGCACGGTGGCCATGCCCGCCGACTCCACGGTCTTCGCACCCAGGCCCATGGCGACCGTGAGCCAGCTGGTCGCGAAGGCGAGCAACAGCATGATGCCGATCGCGGCGAGCCACTGGAGGAAGCTCGCGTGCGGACGGAATCCCATCGCGAAGCCGACCCCGACGATGGCGGCATCGGCGATCAGACTGCGCACGGTCGTGGAGACGACATGACCGGCAAGCACGGCACCGTGGGAGACATCCATGGCCTTGAACCGGTTGATGATGCCCTTCGTCATGTCGCCGTTCACGGCCGCCGCGGTCGGCCCCAACCCGTAACTGATGGCCATCACGAGCAGACCCGGCACCGCGTAGTCGATGTACTTGCCCTCGACTTTGAAGGCGCCGCCGAACACGTAGACGAACATGAGCATGATCACGATGGGAAACAGGACCGCCTGGAACACCGTGACCGGATTCCGGAGCGTGTGCTTGAAGTTGCGACGCAGCATGATCGCCGAGTTGCCGAACGACGTGGAGAGGGTGTTCATTTGGCGATCGCCTCCGTGCTGGTGTGACCGGTCAGGGCAAAGAAAACGTCATCGAGGTCCGGCGTGTGCACCGAGAACTCCTCGGCACTGATCATGTGGTCGTCGAGCCGGTCCAGCAGGGCCCGCAGCGACCTCGACCCGCCATCGCTGGGCACCCGCAGGGTCAGCTCCTGGTCGTCCCGGGTGGCCCCGGCCAGGATCTGCGCCGCCGCGTCGAGTTCGAAGAGGTCGGTGAACCGGAGCCGGACGTGGGTGCCGGGGATCTGGCGCTTGAGCTCCTCGGGCGTGCCCTGGGCGACGATGCGGCCCTGGTCGAGCACGGCGATCCGGTCGGCGAGCTGGTCGGCTTCCTCGAGGTACTGGGTGGTGAGGAAGATGGTGGTGCCGTCGGCCACCAGATCGCGGACGATCTCCCACATCGTGCGCCGGCTGCGCGGGTCCAGCCCCGTCGTCGGCTCGTCCAGGAAGATGATCCGCGGGTTGCCGACCAGCGTCATCGCCAGGTCCAGCTTCCGGCGCATACCGCCGGAGTAGGTCGATGCCGTCTTGTCCGCCGACTTCACCAGATCGAACCGCTCCAGCAGCCGCGCGACCACCCGGTCAGCGGAGCGCACCCGCTTCAGGTCCGCCATCAGCTGCAGGTTCTCCCGGCCCGTCAGCAGCTCGTCCACCGCGGCGAACTGACCGGTGACGCCGATGAGCGAGCGGACCTCCTTGGTCGCGGTCACCACGTCGTGCCCGGCGACGTGCACCGTGCCGCCGTCGGCCTTCATCAACGTGGTCAGCACGTTCACCGTGGTCGTCTTGCCGGCCCCGTTCGGGCCGAGCATGGAGAAGACCGATCCCGCGGCGACATCGAAGTCGATGCCGTCGAGCACGACCTTGTCCCCGTATGACTTCCGCAGCGCTGAAACTGCAATCGCCGAATTCCTCATGCCGCTACGATCCCGAGCGGCCCTGTCACCCACCTGTCACACCCCTGACACGGCTCCTGACACGACCACCGACACGGCCACTGACGCGGCGTTCCACCACATCCTTCCTGGTCAGAGCGGTGGCCGGCCCGCAAGTAACCGCCCCCCACCATTGCCGGGCCGGGCCGGCCCGGCCCGGCCGCAGGCTCTGGGCATGACCGAGACCGTCGCCCAGTTGCCGCCGACCTCCGCCGCCCGAGGGGCGCGGGGCCGACAGCAGTCCGGCCGAGTGCAAGGGCCCACCCCGTGGCGCTGGTGCTCGGCAGCCGTGCCACGGCGGTGGCGAGCCCCGCTGAGCAGGCCGTGTTCGTGCTGGCCGCCTTTGCCGCATCGGCGAGTTGGCAGCTGTAACTCGCGGGCGGCGGGATGCTGTTCGGCCGGGGGCTGACCGACCGGCGCGGACGGCTGGTGACCGCGCTGGCCTCCAGCGCCCTGGTCACCGCGCTCGCCGCCCACCTGCTCGTCCAATCGACCTGACATACCACCAGGTTCATGTCGGTTGGGGCGCCTCAAAGGTCGCGGCGGTCCACCGCGAACACGGCGGTGAGCGCCGACACCAGTGACCAGGCGGCCAGGACGGTCCAGGCCTCGCCGACCGGTTCGGCGTAGCGACCGTGCCACATACCGGGGATCGCGTCGACGAGGCCGGTCCAGGCGGTGCGGGGCAGGGCGTGGTTGATGTCGATCACCCAGGTGTAGGTGCGGCCGCTGAAGAGCTCGGGGAGCATCAGCAGGGTGACGATGACCGCGACGGTGGCGGTCGCGCTGTGCCGGATGAGGGCACCGAGGCCCATGCCGACGACGGCGGACACCGGGATGATCAGGGCGGATGCCGCCATGGCCTGCGGTACGCCGGGATGGCTGAACGACCAGCCGCCGCCCCGGCCGGACAGGACGGCCTGGGAGACGAAGAACGAGGCCGCCGCGACGACCGCGCCGATGGCGAGCATGACCGTCGCCACCACGATCAGCTTGGCCGTCATCAGCGAGCGGCGGGCGGGGACGGCCGCGAAGGTGGTGCGGATCAGGCCGGTGGTGTACTCACCGGTGATGGTGAGCGCACCGAAGCTTCCGGCACCGATCATGGCGATGAAGTAGGCGTTCTGGCTGAAGGCGTCCCGCAGCCAGAAGGACTCGGCCACCTGCTGAGCGGTCATCTGCGGGATCAGGTCGTAGTCGGCATTGGCGGCCATCACGTTGAGACCGACGGTGATCAGCGCACCTAGGCCGAGCCCCCAGCGGGTCGAGCGCAGCGACCACAGCTTGATCCACTCGGCGGCCAGCAGGTCGGTGAACCGGGCCCGGGGTTCGGTGACGGCGGGTGCCGGGGTGAGGGCTGCGGTGGTCATCGGGCTTCTCCGGCGAGGTATTCGACGCTGTCGGCGGTGAGTTCCATGAACGCCTGCTCCAGGGAGGCGGCGCGGGGGCTGAGTTCGTGCAGCACGATCCGGTCGCGGAAGGCGAGTTCGCCGATGCGTGCCGCGCTCAGCCCGGACACCGTGAGCGTCTCCCCGCCGTCCGGGTGCACCGTGGCGCCCTCGGCGGTCAACGCGGTGGCCAGTGCGGTGAGTTCGGGTGAGCGCACGGTCACGCTCAGGCCGGTGCCGCGGGCGGCGAACTCGGCCAGGCTCTCCGCGGCGATCAGCTCGCCCCGGCCGATCACGACGAGCTGGTCGGCGGTGTTCTCCATCTCGCTCATCAGATGGCTGGAGACGAACACCGTGCGCCCCTCGGCGGCCAGCCGCCGGAACAGGCCGCGCACCCACAGCACGCCCTCGGGGTCGAGGCCGTTCAGCGGCTCGTCGAAGAGCAGCACGGGCGGATCGCCGAGCAGGGCGGTCGCGATGCCCAGTCGCTGCTTCATCCCCAGCGAGTAGCCGCCGATCCGGCGGCCGGCCGCGCCGGTCAGCCCCACCTCCCGGAGCACCTCGTCCACCCGGCCGCGCGGGATGCCGTTGCTGCGGGCCAGGGCGGACAGGTGTGCCCGCGCGCTGCGCCCGCCGTGGACGTCGCCCGCGTCCAGCAGCGCGCCGACGTGACGCAGGCCGCGCGGGCGGTCCCGGAAGTCGCGGCCGTCGACGGTGACCGTACCGCTGGTGGGGTCGTTGAGGCCGAGGATCATCCGGAGCGTGGTGCTCTTGCCCGCGCCGTTCGGGCCGAGGAACCCGGTGACGTGCCCGGGCCGTACGGTGAAGGTCAGCCGGTTCACGGCGGCGGTCCGGCCGTAGCGCTTCGTCAGGTCTTTGACTTCGATCACGGGACCACCGTGCCGGGTGTTCCGGCGGTCCGGCATCGGGCCGGCGGCGGTACCTGCCGAGCCGTCGTCAATCCCCGGTATGACGCCCACGGGCCAATGTGCTGGCAGGGGCCGGATGGCTACCATCGCCCCATGTCCGCTACGCCGTCTCCCTCGCTGCTCAAGCGCGTACCGCCGGGCGGCTGGATGGCCCTCATCTGGTTCGCGGCCACCGCGTACCCCGTCGCGCAACGGGTGGACGCGCTCCGGTGGTGGCCGCGGGCCAACGACCCGCAACTTTCCGTGGTCGAGCGGGTTTTCGGGTCGAGCTACGGCAATTTCGGGAGCGTGGTCATGGCCGCCGTCCTGGTGCTGCTGGCAGCGCCCCGGCGCCGCAGGCCGCTGACGGCCGTCGCACTCCTGCTCGCCGCCACGGTCCTGTCGACGATGGGGCTGAGTGTCAAGGACATCCCGCTGTTGCAGTTCCTGGCGGTCGATGTCGCCGTCTGCTTCATCGCGGCCACCGAACCGCGGCGGACCTCCATCGCCACTGCCGCGATGTCGCTGGTGGTGCTGGGCGGTTACGCGTTGACCCGGGTGCTGCTGGAGATGGGGATCTACACCCCGACGCTGCTGATCGTGGCGCTGACGACCGTGGTCGCCTGGCTGATCGGCAACGCGATCCACGAGAACCACCTCCACGCCGACGCGCTGCGACAGCAGACCACGGCCCAGGCGGTCACCGCCGAACGGCTGCGGATCGCCCGGGAGTTGCACGACATGGTGGCGCACAGCATCGGCATCATCGCCATCCAGTCCGGCGTCGCCGCCCGGGTGATCGACACCCAGCCGGCGGAGGCCCGCAACGCGATGAAGGCCGTCGAGGTGACCAGCCGGGAGACGCTGGCGGGGCTGCGGCGGACCCTGGTCGCGCTGAGGCAGTCCGACCCGGCGGACGGAGCGGAGCCGTCGGGTGGCGCCCGGGTGGCGCCGACGGCCCCCGCGCCGGGGCTGGCCGACGTCGAGCGGCTGGCCGAGACGACGAGTGCCGGTGCCGGGGTGCGGGTCGAGGTGGAGTGGCGGGGCGATCGGCGGCCGCTGCCCCCGGACGTCGACCTGTCCGCCTTCCGGATCGTCCAGGAGGCCGTCACCAACGTGGTGCGGCACGCCGGTACCCGGGACTGCCGGGTGTCCATCGACTACCGGGAGGGGGAGCTGTCCGTGGAGGTCGTCGACGACGGCCGCGGCGGTGCAGCGACGGGGCCGGGCGCCGGCTTGGGCCTGGTCGGCATGCGCGAGCGGGTCGGCCTGCTGAAGGGGCAGCTGAGCGCCGGGCCGCGCCCCGAGGGCGGCTTCCGGGTGGCGGCCCGGCTGCCGCTGCCGGCGGGTGCCTGATGGCGATCCGGGTCGTCCTGGCCGACGACCAGCCGCTGATGCGCACCGGGCTGCGCGTGATCATGGCCGACGCCGGGGACCTCGACGTGGTGGGGGAGGCCGGCACCGGTGCCGAGGCGGTCCGGCTGGTCGGCGAGCTCGGGCCCGACGTGGTGGTGATGGACATCCGGATGCCCGGCATGGACGGCATCGAGGCGACCCGGCTGATCACGGAGGGCCAGGGGGCCACGCGGGTCCTGGTCCTCACCACCTTCGACGACGACGACTACGTCTACGCCGCGTTGCGCGCCGGCGCCTCCGGCTTCCTGGTCAAGGACATGGCCCTGGAGGACATCCTCGCGGCGGTCCGGGTGGTCGCCGCCGGTGACGCCCTGATCGCGCCGAGCGTCACCCGCCGCCTGATCGAGGAGTTCGCGGGCCGGCCCGAGCCGGCCCCGGCGCGGCGGCGCACGATCGAGGGCATCACCGAGCGGGAGCGCGAGGTGCTGACCCTGGTCGGACGCGGCATGTCCAACGGCCAGATCGCCGAGCACCTGTGTTTCACCGTGGCCACCGCCAAGTCCCACGTGGCCCGGCTGTTCACCAAGCTCGACGCCCGCGACCGGGTCCATCTGGTGATCATCGCCTATGAGGCCGGGCTGGTGGCGCCGCCGAAGTGACCTGCGGGACGCGGCGGTTGCCGGACCGCCGGGTTGAATGGCGGGATGGAGACACGTCCTCAGGGCGCCGCGGGCTACCGCGAGCAGGCGGCGCAGTTGATCGAGCAGTACGAGAGCGTCCACTTCGAGCAGGTGCACGAGCAGGTGCTGCACCTGCTGCCGCCGGCACCCGCCCGGGTGCTCGAGGTCGGAGCCGGTACGGGGCGGGACGCCGCGGCGCTGGCGGGCCTCGGCCACTCGGTGCTGGCGGTGGATCCGACCGTCGAGCTCCGGATGCACGAACGCCCCGGGCTGTCCTGGCTGGCCGACTCCCTTCCCGGACTGGCACTGGTGCAGGGGGAGTTCGACCTGGTCATGCTGACCGCCGTCTGGATGCACGTCGGTCCCGCGGAGCGTGCGCGGGCGATGGCTCGGATCGCCGCTCTGCTGGCGCCGGGCGGACGGGTGATGCTGCTGCTCCGGCGGGGACCGGTACCGGACGGGCGGCGGATGTTCCCGGTGCCGGTGGACGAAACCACCCGACTGGCGGGGGAGTTCGGGCTGGTGGAGGTGCACCGGAGCGACCGGGCGGACCGGCACGGCCGGGACGGTGTCGGATGGACGCATCTGGTTCTTGACTTGAAGTCATCTTAAAGTTTCATGATGGACGCATGACGAAGACGAACCGGCAGGAAATGACCGAGGCAGCCGAAATCGCCATGCTGCGAGAGCTGTTGGGCGCGTACGTGGAGCGCGACGCGGTGGCGAAGCTGATCGACCGGTACCTGGCGGGTCTGGACGGCCGGGTCTACGACGAGGAATGGGCCAGGTCGCTGTTCACCGAGGACGTCCGGCTGGTGTTCCCGGTGGGCGAGCGGGTGGGGCTGGAGGGGCTTGGGGCGTACCACGACGAGGTGATGGGGAAGTTCGCCCGGACGGTGCACCTCGGCTCCAACTACGGCATCACCGTGCAGGGCGACCGCGCCACCTTCCAGTTCAACCTGCTCTGCCTGCACGTCCTTTCGGACCAGCTGCACGCGGAGCGCTCGCTGTCCCCCGGCACCACCTTCGAGTCCGCCGGGCGGATGTCGGGCGAGGCGGTCCGGACGGCGGACGGCTGGCGGCTCGGCCTGCTCGGGCTCCAGGTGGCCTGGGCCAAGGGCGAACCGCCCGTTCGGAGGTAGCTGCCGCCCGGCCGGGCAAGGCTTGCTCAGAGCGTCACGGTCGCGCGGAAGACGGTGGCGCCCGGGCCGGTGAGCTCGGTGTCGGAGCCGGTCGCGGGGAGGAAGGCGGACTCGCCCCGGGCCAGGGTCAGCGTGCTGCCGTCGGCGGCGGTGAGGCGGGCGGTGCCCTCGGTGCAGAGCAGGATCTGCGGGGCGAGCCCGGGCAGGCGGCGGGCGGCGTCGCCGAGGGTGAACCTGGACAGCCGGAACTCGTCGATCGGTGCGGGGTAGAGCTCTTCGCCGTCGGCGTCGGCGACCGGCCGCAACACGCCGGGCTCCCCACCCTGGAAGACCACCACGCGCAGCAGCTCGGGCACGTCCACGTGCTTGGGCGTCAGCCCGCCGCGCAGCACGTTGTCGGAGTTGGCCAGGATCTCGATGCCGAGCCCGCGCAGATAGGCGTGCGGGACGCCCGCACCGAGGTAGAGCGCCTCGCCGGGCTGCAGCCGCACGTAGTTGAGCAGCAGCGCGGCCAGCAGGCCGGTGTCACCGGGGAACTCCCGTGCGGCGAAGGCGTATGCGGCGAACTGGCCGTCCGGTTCGGCCCCGGCGGCCCGCTCTACCGCGGCGGCGACCTCGGCGACGGTGGTGCGGGCGGTCTCACCGGTCATGGTCAGGATGGTGGCCAGGGTCTCGCTCAGCGCCTCGGACTCGGGCTTGCCGCGCAGGAGTTCGACCAGCGGGGTGAGCGCGGGCACGCCCAGCGACTGCAGCAGGTCGGCCGCCTCGGCGGGGGCGCGGAAACCGCACAGGCCCTCGAACTCGCGCAGGGCGCAGATCATTTCGGGCTTGTGGTTGGCGTCCTTGTAGTTGCGGTGCGGGGCGTCGAGCGGAACCCCGCGGGCCTCCTCGTCGGCGAACCCGGCCCTGGCCTGGGCCAGGTCGGGGTGCGCCTGGATGGAGAGCGGTGTCCCGGCGGCCAGCACCTTGAGCAGGAACGGCAGCTCGGGGCCGAACTTGGCCACGGCGGCGGCGCCGAGCTCGCGCTCCGGGTCCGCCGCGATCAGCGCTGCGAGTGAACGGCCGCCCTCGCCACGGTCCACCCGCGAGGGTGAACCCGGGTGCGCTCCCATCCACAGTTCGGCCTGCGGCTCGCCGGTCGGCGCCACTTCGAGCAGCTCCGGGATCGCGTCGACCGAACCCCAGGCGTACGGGCGGACGGTGTTGACGAGCCTGTCCATGTGCGCGGTCCTGCCTGTTCTGTGGTTCGCCCGGTCGGCTGTGGTGGCCGCCTGCCCGACCGGGAGTTCTGGGAGAACCGACCCTAACCGACCCCGGAGACCGGCGGACCAGCTCCCGGGGACCTTCCGGTGAACAGCCGGAGCGCTCCCCGCCGGCCGGTGCGGTGCCCGCGCGGGGCGCCCGGAACCGGGATCCGGGGCGGATCCGCAGGCCGGAACAGCTGGATGTGGGGATGGACTGGTCCAGCCGCCGACCGCCGTTTGCCGGGTGGTCCACGGGTGTTCAGGTTGGGCCAAGAGACTGCTCGGCGGGGAGATCCGCTTGGGGAATCCCCCGAGCCCTGGCAGTCGGCGGTCTCATCGTCCCGAGGTAGCATGCGCATCCTTGACCTCTTCATACGTGTGGGCCCATACACCAACTCGCGCACTGCCGATCCGGCCTCCGGGCCGCGGGCTCGCTGTTTATTCCAGCTGCTTCGAAAGGCACAACGTGACCGCCCCTGAGGAGACCCCCAAGGAGAGCACCTTCGCCGATCTCGGCCCGGTGCTGGTGATCATCCCGACCTACAACGAGGTCGAGAACGTCGAGCGGATCGT